>JAYVXK010001154.1:0-10233 GCA_043785265.1 Myxococcales bacterium
GAGTCGAATGGCGAAGGCCCCGATCGTCGTGTGCAAATCATTCCGCTCAAGCCGGGCGAGTCGAAGCCGAACAAACCCAACGACTGAGGGCGCGCGTACCGGTCTACACCAACCTCGATGGGACCACGCCCGACAAGGGCCTACGCGATCTTCTCAAGTGGCAACTAGAGCGCGTTTCTAGCAAAAAGCCGCGAGATCGTAGCGTCTTCGTCACTCCTCGGCGCGACAACGACACCAAGATTTTGCGCTCAATGGACGCCAGTCTCACGTGGATTGGTCACGCCACGTTTGCGATGCGACTCGGTGGCAAGCTCATCGTCACTGATCCCATTTGGAGTGAGCGACTTAGTCCAGTGACCAAGCGTCTGTGCGACCCGGGCGTCAGCCTCCACGCGATGCCCAAGATCGACATCGTCACAGTCTCGCATTCGCACTTCGATCACCTCGACATGCCGACACTGAAGCGCATTGGTCCCGACGCGCTTTATATCGTCCCCAAAGACGTCGGCGAGATCCTCGTGGATGGTGGCTTGCGCAATGTCGTCGAGCTGGGTTGGTGGGAGAGCCACCGGATTGGCGACCTCTCGATCACTCTCGTGCCTTCACAACATTGGTCGATGCGCGCGCCATGGGATCGCAACAAACGTCTATGGGGAGGCTTTATTTACGAGTCTCCAGAGGGTGTCGCGTATCACGCAGGCGACACCGCGATGAGCGAACAAGTGTTTCGTGAGATTCAAAAACGTCACGACCACATCGATTGGGCCATGCTCCCGATTGGTGCGTACGACCCGCCGTGGTTCATGCAACCGCAGCACATGGGCCCAGAAGAAGCGCTGCGAGCGTTCGAGATCCTGGGCGCAAAAAACTTGTGCGCGATGCACTGGGGCACCTTCAAACTGACCGACGAACCGATCGGCGAGCCGCCTGCGCGGTTGCGTGCGGCGTGGGAGCGCGCCGGGCATGAGGCGGACCGCGCGTGGATTTTCGACATCGGCGAGACGCGGATGTTGTCGCGCTGAGTGCCGCCTTCCATAGAAGCGGTGCGCCGAGGGCCATGTCGCGCTACACCTCGTTTCGATGCGCCTCCATCGCTTCTTGGCATTTCTCATCATCGCCCTATTTGTTGCCGCCGCCGTGCAATGCGCATCCACCCCAGCTGCTCCCGCGGTGGATGCTGCTGCAGGTGATGGCGCAGTCGATCTTTGCGATCTCAACGCGTACACGGGCAATGGCAAGACCTGCCCGTATGTGTCGAGTCGCGTGTGCTTCAAGTTGTGTGAAGCAGGCGGCTGTCGCTGCGTCGCGAGCGGTAGCGGCCCGGTCTGGAACTGCGTCAACGACTTCTCGTGTCAGCCCGATTCGTCACCCACCGACGACAGCAGCACCGACTCGGGCACGGACGCGATCGCTGACGCTCCGTCTGACGGCTGATCAAGCACGGTCAACTGTTGCGACGATCGACCGGGCCATCGAGCGGCGGCTTTTGCATCTCGCCTAGTCGCGCACTGCGCGCGTGTGGCAACGACCACGAGCCATCGTCGCTGCCCACCGTGACGACCCAACGCGAGATCGGCGCGAGGGCTGAAAACAAGGCGTCTTTGTTGTTCTCTCCGTCCTCGAGCGCGACCACGTGCACGTGGCGACCCGTGGGAGGAATGAGGACCGCGGTTGAACACCCGACGGCATGCGTCGCTCCGCGCAGAAGTTTTCCGGCGTACGCGACCGTGGACGCGTAGCGCTCTGCCTCTGCGAGCTCGTCTTTGTCCAATCTGCCACGAGGGACGAGTTGTTCGATCAGAGTCAGGCAACGATGCAGATGCCGCATGAACCCATGCGCTCGATCCAAGCCAAAGACGAACGCGACGCGCGGGCTCAGGCAACCACGCTGATCGAACGGCACGATGTCCTTCGTCAGGGCTCGAGCGGACTCGTCCAAGTCTGCCTCGTTGGACACCACAGCCACTCCCATCCCGGCGCCGTGCCCACGCACGATCGCGCCATTTTTTGCCGTGTTCCGGACGTTGGTAATCGTCTCGTCGCGCCCGTAGACGTGAATCTCTCCGCCGGTCGGGACGAACGATTCGGCGAGTCGAACGCTTGGATGATCGATCGCGCGAACAAGAGCAGTCGCAAAATGCGGATCGCGTGACGACGGACGCACGGTGACGTCGGGCGCCGCAGCACATGCGATGGCAATGGCTCGCAGGGCGCCGACGAACACATTCGCCGAGAGCATGACATGCACCGACTCTGCGCGTGGTGTCGTCTCGATGAGGCGACGAAGATCGTCCTCAGCAGGTGTCAGTTCGAGATGATGGGTGAGCGCGAGTCGAACACCTTCGGCGGAGAGGCCTGTCGACGCGATCAGATTGGCCAGCAGATTATCGGGCTGGCGTGAGACTTCGCGCGCAGCCTCGATCACACGCATGACACGCTCTCTCACGTGGCCCCGAGCATCTCGTCGATCCCAATCGAGCACCCGCGGGGAGGTGCGCCGGGTGATCGACCGAGCAATTCGAAACCACCAGGGACGCGACGCACGCGGTCGGCAGTTTGCACGGCAAACGCGCTCTCGACATTGAGCAAGTCCTCGATGCGAGCGATGCCAACTTCGCCGTCGCGCACGGGGTCGAGTGTCTCAGGGTCGACGGGGATGACGCGCGCCCAGGGAGGTTCGACGTGCATGCCACGCGGTTTGCCGTGCAGCGTCGCCTCGTAAAATTGGCTCGAAAGCTCGGTCATTCCGTATTCGCTGACCACGTGCGTCTCGTCGATCCCAAACACCGCCGCGACATCCTGCGCGAGCCGTGCAGCGTCGATCTCTCTCGACTTGCCTTTGAAGCCGCCTGTTTGCATGACGCGACTGTTGTGCGGCAGAGGAAACGTCGCGTCGCTGATCGCATCCAAAAAATGCACGAGCGCGAACGACGTCGCCAAAAGCAGCACTGGCGTCCGCTCCAATAGGAGTCGAGACACGCGCTCATCGAGCCGCACCAGATCGAGGGTGCCGGCTTCGATGTAGTAGGTGCCGCCACGGCTGGAGGGGGCACCGATCTCCCTCGAAAATAGGTCGATCATGTGAGTGAGCGACGAGTCACTGGCCTCGAGGGGCGAGGGACCGAGCACGAGTACGGCAGGGCGTACGTCGAGATCGGAGGCGAGGGCCCACTTGCCAAACGCGAGAGCGCCGGCGTCGTAACTGGCGGTCGTGCGCATCTCGTGGGTACCGCGTGCGCCGATCGTGGTGCCGCTCGTTCGGAACGTGACGCGCGTTTCGCTGGGATCGAAGGTCGCTACGCGAGCGACTTTGAACGCATCGGTCGGAACTGCAGGCGCATGCGACGCCTCTCGCAGGTGAGCAACATCGACGCCTCGCAACGCGCAAAGGCGCGCGTACCCTGGAGAGCGATCGGCCTGAAAACGAGCCAAATCACACGCAAGCGCGTCGAACGTCTCTGGCGATGGCGCGCCACTCTCGAACGCGCGAACAACCGCACGTGCGCGCGCGTGAAGAGCGTCGGCAAGCGAGACTCGAAGGCACGTGGTCACGTCTGCAATGTAGCGTCTTTAAGAGAGTCGACGAATCCTTCGAGCAACGACTCGTCGATGTCGAGCGCTGGGGTGAGCGTGATGACATTGCCGCGCGGGCCGCCGGTGAGGACCACATAGCCACGCGTGAGCAGCGAACGCATCGTCCGTAGCGCCATGACGGAGTCTTCGAACTCGACACCCACCATCATGCCGCGACCACGCGCGCTAAAGCCGGCTGATTTTAGCTGCATTCGCAATCGATTTCCAACATCGGCTGCACGAGTCAACAGGTGTCGCTCCTCGATGACGGTGAGTGTTGCCATGGCGGTTGCGCACGCGAGCGGCCACCCAAAGTGCGTTGCGGTGTGGATGGTGCTCCCTCCGTGTTTGCCCCACGCGCGCATCACCGCATCCGTGCCGAGGCATGCAGAGATTGGTAGACCACCGCCGAGTGCTTTGCCGATGCACACGAGATCTGGCGTCACACCCGACGACACGAGCCACGCGCCACATCGTCCGATCCCGGTCCAGATTTCGTCGACGACGAGCAGTGCGCCCGCGCGATCGCACAATTGTCGTAGCGCCGGCAGAAAGCCATCGGGCGGAACCACACATCCGCCGCGTCCCAGGATCGGCTCGACGAGCACGGCTCCGATCTCGGTCGAGATGGCACGTCCGCTACGCGGCGTGGTCAAAACCAGACCGAGCGCCGACTGTACATGCAACATACACTCATCGAGATCCGAGTCGTTGGCGGGATAGGGCGCGAAGGTGACGTGGTCTCCAAGCTGCGCTCGGAATGGCTCACGAAACGCCTCATTTAAGCCGCATGCAGCGAGTGGCGCGTAACTGAGACCGTGATAGCTCCCAGAAAACGCCAGCACACCTGGCTTGCCTGTCGCGAGCACGGCGGTCTTCAGTGCGCACGTGACCGCGTCTGCGCCGCTGAGGCCGAGCATGACGCGGGCGCCCGGTTCTGGATGAAGCGCAGCGAGCCGTGCGCAGAGCTCGGCCTTGATCTCGCTGGCGTACACATCACCAAGAGCGAGCCACAGGCGATCGGCTTGCGCGTCCATCGCTGCACGAAGCGCAGGGTGCGCATGTCCGAGTGGAAGCGCGCCAAACCCAGCCACGAGATCGACGTAGCGATTTCCGTCGAGGTCCCACACATTCGATCCGAGGCCGCGGTCGTACGCGATGGGTGCTTGAGTCGAATCGCTCGCGGCTTCACGCGTGGCGCGTCTCGCCTCGAACGCAGGGGATTCGACCGCGAGCATCCGCTTCGCGAGCGCCTGTGATCGCGGGCCTGGCGGCGTCACGACCATGGCCGGACGCAGTGATGCACGGGTGCTCACTTCAGCAGACGCGGTTTCGACCGCCGCGCTTTGCTTCGTAGAGTTTTTCGTCAGCGTGGCGAATCAGATCCAAGCTCGTGCGATCGTCTGCGCCGAGCATGGCTACGCCGATCGAAATCGTCACCTTGATGAGCTCGTTCTGGAAGACGAAGCGTGACGACTCGACCTTCTCGCGAAGTCCCTCGGCGAGCGCGCGCGCACCTTCGATGTTGGTCTCGGGCAGCACGATCGCGAACTCTTCACCGCCGTAGCGGGCGAACACTTCGTCTCGACGAATGCGACCCTGCACGATGCGCGCGAGTTCCTTAAGGACGAAATCGCCCGCCAAATGGCCGTGAAAATCGTTGATCTTCTTGAAGTGGTCGATGTCGAACATGATGAACGACAAATCGCGAACGTGTCTGCGCGCGCGGATCATCTCTTTTTCGAGTGACTCGAGCAGGTAGCGCTTCACGTGCGCTTGCGTGAGACCATCGATGATGGTCATCCGATAGATTTCTTCGTGGTACTGCGCCTCGACGTCTTGTCCGCTGAGGTACTTGAAGATGGTGGGACCGACCTTGATGCGGTCGCCGTTGGAGAGCGGTTGCTCACGGACGATTTGATCGTCGTTGATGTACGTGCCGTTCGTGGAGTTGTCGTCCACCGCCCACCACGTGCTGTTTACGCGCTGTTCGATGTGCGTGTGCTTGCGCGAGACGCTGTCTCCCTCGAGTACGATTTGGTTCTCTGCGCCGCGGCCGATGCGCATCGGGCTCGTGTCGAGGACAAAGCGTTTCCCGAGGAGCGTCGGCTCCTTCGTGTAAATCACGACGAGACAATCACCCCCGCGCGGTTGGTCCTCGGCGAGCGGCTTTTGTACGATGGTCGTTACGCGTGTCTTCTCTTCGGACTCGCTCACGCCCACCTCGG
The DNA here is from genome assembly GCA_043785265.1 of Myxococcales bacterium. Taxonomy (GTDB): domain Bacteria; phylum Myxococcota_A; class Polyangia; order Polyangiales; family Polyangiaceae; genus JANYHY01. The sequence continues at coordinate 5,802 of JAYVXK010001154.1, forward strand.
CATGCGTACGGACATTGCTCTCGACATCACTCGCTGATCGCAAAGGTTGCTTTGCTGATCCAGCTAAGAATATGGGTCGCGCGCGCTCGGGTCAAGGCACGCCAGAGGTGGCGCTGCGCGGCTTGATGGACAGGGCGATCGCGCTCTCGATCTGAGCGGCGAGCACCAGATGCGCGTCGATCCATGCTGAATTCGACCAATCGGCGGCTTGTCGCGTCTTGGTGGGCGCGAGACAAAAGCAATCGTTTGCGAGCCGCACGTTCGCGCGACTGTGATCCATCAGGTCGACATGATGCGTCACGTCGATGCCGTGCGCGCGCAAACAACGCACGAGTCGCTGAGGCCTCGCGATGTTCGTGACCAAGTGGGCAGGTCGCGCTCGAACCTCGGCGAGCGACATCGCCTCACCCGTTTTGGTCATTCGCGCCCCCGTGATTTGCCACGACGCTTCGTCTCCGCGCGGCGGCGATCCATCGGTCTTGATGCAAATCACCGTGTCTGCGTGCGCCACAAGGACCTCTGGCGTCGCGCGCAAATCACCGCGCGGAGGACATGCGCCACTGCCCCAAGGCGCGTCCGCATCGACCGCAAGGACCGACCAATCCGCCCGCTGCGGCCTCAGTTGCAGGGGGCCATCGATCACGATCCACTCTGCCCACTCGTTCGCGAGGTCGACCGATGCTTGTCGACTCTTTCCAGAAACCACACGCGCATTCGTACTCGCAAGTGCCAGCGCCGAGGTCTGTGACTCATCGCCAATGGCGGTGTGGTCGTCGTCTGGGAAGACCCAACGCGAACGGGTACTCGACGCCCGATACGCGTGCGACACGAGAGCCACGCGCACACCAAGCGACGAAACATGTTTTGCGATGGCGACCGACAGCGGTGTCTTGCCTGACCCGCCGAGAGTCGCGCCGCCCACGGTGATGACGCGCAATCCGGCAGGGATTCGCAGGGGCCGTGCGATGCGTGCAAAATGCACCCATGCGGTCTCGAGAGATCGCAATGGCGCCCAGTCTGGCAGACCACGCTCTAGCGCTCGCGCGAGTGCTCTCACCGAAGCAATCCTACCAGGGTATGCTTCGCACTCCATGTTCGACCCTGTCGCATTCGCCCAAAAGCAGATCGAGCGTGACCGCGAAGCCACCAAGAGACACAAGGGTTTGTTCGAGCACAAGATGGATCGCATGCTCGCTTCGCCACTCGCGTTCTTGCGAGGAGCCGCGCCGCTCTTTTATGAGCTGCTCGAGAGCTATCCAGAACTCGCGCAAGGACCCGCGGGAGAAGGCTGGATCACCGGCGACTTACACTTGGAAAACTTTGGCGCGTTCAAACCTGCGGGCCACTTCGAAGATGGCGAAGAGGTCGTGTTCGACCTCAACGACTTCGACGATTGCACGATCGCTCCGCTGCGATTCGACGTGTTGCGACTGACCACGAGTCTCATCCTCGGGGGCCGTGAGCTTGGGTGCGATGGGCGTCGCAGCTTGCAACTCTGTGACGAGCTGTTGGCGAGTTATGCCAAACGCATCGCTGCGAATGCCGCGCTCCCGTCCGAGCCGCGATGCATCCGATCACTCGTAAAAATAGCCTCCGCGCGCCCTCGTCAGGTGCTCTTGGATCAGCGCACGGAGGTCGTCAAAGGTCAGCGGCGCTTCGTTCGCGGGTCCCGCTATCAAGATCTCAAAGCAGATGTTTCGCGTGCCGTTCCCAAAGCCTTCGAAGACTACGTGAGTGGTTTGGACAAAAGCGACCGACCCAAGAAAGATGCACTCGAGATCGTCGACGCTGCGTTTCGAGTCGCAGGCACGGGCAGTCTCGGTTGCGTGCGCATCGCCATCCTCGTCACTGGCAAGGGTGGCGCGAATGGCCACTGGGTCTTCGACATGAAAGAAGAAGGCACGCCCTCTTCTGCGCATCTCGTGCACGCCCCCAAAATGAATGGCGCCGAACGCGTGCTGTCCGGCATGCGTGCATGTCTGGCGAGTCCACCGCGCCTGGCGGGCACGACTCGACTGCTCGACTTGCCGATGCTCGTGCGTCGCCTCACGCCGCAAGAAGACAAACTCGATCTTGCGACCATCAAGAACGAAGACCTCGATGACCTGGCCAAGTATCTCGGCGCTCTGGTGGGCCGCGCGCATCGCCGCGGAGCGAAGGATCTGCCTAAAAACAGCTGGAAAGCGCCAGAGCAAAAGACGATGTTGGAGCACGCGATTCGCATGGCTGGCATCCACGAATCGACCTATCTGGCGCTCTCCAACGCGACTCGCTGATGCCCACACTCGAAGAGACGCGCCGATTTTTCGATGCGATCGCGAGTCGCTACGACCGAGCTTATGCTCCACCGGCTGACGTCACGCGCGCGCGGATGAAGCGCGTGCTCGCTGTCTTGGGGACTCCCAAACGCGTACTCGATCTGGGAGTAGGAACGGGTCGCGAGCTGCCGGCGCTGCTCGACGCGGGTCACGCGGTGACTGGCCTCGAGTGTTCGGACCAGATGATCGCGTTGTGCAACCAGCGCGCCCGCACCATCGACATCACACGCGCCGATCTATGGGAGCCGCTCCCGTGGAACAACGGTGCGTTCGACGCGGTCATCTCTCTGTTCGGTACGCTCGCACACCCACCCAACGCACACGCAGTCTCGCGATTCGGCCATGAAGTGCAGAGAGTGCTCGTCGCACAGGGACTGTTCTACTTCGAAGTGCCCACGACGAGCTGGCTCGACACGATCGTCAAACCTGGCGAAAACAAGCCACGCCATGAAGATCCCGTTTCGCGTGTCGGCATCGAGATCATAGGCATGACCGAAGCCGAGTGGTCCGTCGCGCTACCGGATTTCGATCTGTCATTCGACAGAAGTGACGCAAACGAACTCGCGGTCGTCGCGCGTGTTTTTCGTTAACCATTCCTCATTCGATCTCTGCTCTGCTCTCCCACCCCGCCAACCTGCAACACCCAGATGGACCGGTGGCGGAGCGTGCGCCGCCCTTGATCGGGACCGATGGAATACCCCCCCCAATCCCCCAAATAGCCACGCCCCCCCCGCCGCCCAGTTCCATCGGGCACGAGCAAGGGTGGTGCTCGTCCGCCACCGAGCGACAACCTCCGCGTCGCAGGTGCCCCCTCTAAAGTTCGAAGTCGGCCTTCTCGAGTAGCTCGGTGACTCGCCACAAGAAGGCGTTCGCGGCCACGCCGTCGACGATGCGGTGGTCGTAGGAGAGGGCCATGTACATGACGGGGTGAATCACCATGTGGTCTTCGCCTTCAGGGCTTTCGACCACGACGACGCGCTTTTGGATTTCGCCCATGCGCAAGATGCCAACATTGGGTTGGTTGATGATCGCGCCGCCGAAGAGATTGCCCTTGATGCCAGGGTTGGTGATCGAAAACGTCGCACCTGACAAGTCATCGACCGTGATCTTGCCTGTTTTGGCTCGTCTCGCGAGTTCATCGATCGAGCGCACGATGCCGCGCACACCGAGTTCGTCTGCGCGTCGGATGACGGGGACGACGAGACCTTCGGGTGAGTCGACCGCCACGCCGAGGTTGATGTCTTTGAAGATCACATAGGCGTCGTCGAGGACGCGCGCATTCACTTGCGGATTCTCGCGGATCGCGCGCGCCGCCGCGGTGACGACGAACGCCAGCATCGTGAGCGCTTGGCCTTCCTTCTTGTAGCGCTCCTTGTTGGCCTCGCGCAGCTTGCTCGCCTTGTGCAGATCGATCTCGGCCACCGTCACGACATGGGGCGAAGCGAACTTCGAGTACGTCATGTGGTCGGCAGTGATGCGGCGTCTGCGCGTGAACGGGACGACTTGATCACCCGCCACCGGTCGATATTGCGGCAGCTTGAACGACCCGTAGCCAACCCCCGGAATCGGCGGCACGAAGCCTCCGTTCGTGTTGATCATGGACGCAAGCTGCACAGGTCGAGCTGCCGGAAGTGCGGCGGGTGGGATGGCTGGCGTCTTTGCGCGAGCGACATCGTCTTTGGTGATGCGACCGCGATCGCCCGTGCCTTGGACGCCAACCAGGTCGACGCCGCTCTCGAGAGCCTCTTTGCGGATGGACGGAGAAGCGAGCGGACGTGCCGGAAGTTGGCCACCAGTGGGCGCTTCAACAGCCGGCACAGCAACAGCGGCAGGTGACGAAACGGCCGCGGATGAAGCCGTTTCATCGAGCTGACAGAGAACGGTCTTCACGGGCACGACATCGCCTTCGTTGACGAGCCGCTTCACGATGCGCCCGGCAGACGGCGCAGGGACTTCGGCGTCGGCTTTGTCAGTGGCGATTGCAAGCAGGGGCTGGTCTTTTTTGACGACGTCGCCCTCGTTCACGAGCCACTTGATGACAGTGCCCTCGGACACGCTTTCGCCGAGCTGAGGAAGAGTGACATCGATCATCGCACGCCTGTCTCCATGGATTG
>JAYVXK010001155.1:0-3162 GCA_043785265.1 Myxococcales bacterium
GATCGCGTCGCGGCCTCGGTTGCGCGATCGAGGTTCAAGCATGCCGTCATCACCGGGTCGCCCGCCGCGAGAGAAGCATTGCGCGACGCGTTCTCGCTCGTGGGAGTGGACGTTCTGGACCGCTGAGAATCCGTGCCCGCCCGTGGCGCACTGAGGTACCATGGGGTGATCATGAGGCCTCGCAACGCGCTCCTCGCTCTTCCCATCGTGCTCGGTGCTTTCGGAGCGTGCTCGTCTTCGGACACGAGCGTGCGCGTGGGTATCTCGCCGACCATCGTGTTCCCGCAAGGATTGCTCGACAACGTGAGCAAACTCCACCTGCAAGTATTCGATGCTGGAGGGGTAGGCTGCGACACCAGCAAAGGCGTGCTCACGGGGAGCGGCGGTGCGATCGCGACCAAAGACCTCGCGAGCAGCGGATGTCCGGGAGCGGCTAAATTCTGCGGTGACGTGCAGGTCGACAAGAGCGACACTCCGCGCATCTTTCTCGCCCAAGCATTCACTGCAGGCAACACGACGACACCCATCGCTAGCGGGTGCACCAAACAGACGGTGAGCCAAGACACACTGCAGGTGCAAATCAAGATGCTCCGCTTTGCTCCTCCCGCGACATGCGGCGGAGTGGTGTCCAAGTTGCCCGCAGTACAATGCGACCCTCCTGGCGACGCCGCCGACACCGTGTGCGATCCCACCTGTCAAACCAGAGAGCTCTTCCTCTCTGCCGGCGATGGCGCGACCACGAGCAGTGCACGCGCCAAAGTACGGCCGTCTTTCGTGTGGCCTGCGGGTACAGGTGCAGCGGGCCACTTCGTCGCATTTTTTGGGGACAAGTCTCCAGGCACGCGCACGCAGGTGTCGATGCGCGTGATGGCGGACGACATGCACACCACGGGTGATCTTGGCGTCGGCGTTCAGACCCAGTCTTACTTCTTGCCGAACAACGGCACTGGGTCGTTCCCGCCTCCTGGCGAAGCCAACTCGCAGAACAACCCGTCTGCGGTTTTTTTGAACGGTCTGTATTACGTCGCGTTCGACAACAACGCTGCGGGACCGTCTGCGATCAACCTGCGTACGCTCGATTCGCCCGTGAAGTCGAAGCAAGGCCCTGGCTCGCCGGCGAAGGTCAGTGATCCGGGCGCGGCCATGTTGCAGCCGTCCATGGCGGCAAGCGGCGACGGCAAACTCTTCGTTGCGTGGCAATCGAATGGGTCGATCCTCGGTCGCACGGTCGACGCAAGCTCGCTCGCTCTCGGCACGCAGCAAACTCTTGGAACCGGCCAAAACGTAGTGGTTGCGGGCATGCCGACTGGATGGGTCATCGCCTACGAGAGCGGCAGCGACGTGAAGACTCAAGTCGTCGACGGTGCTGGCGCGGGCAAAGGCGAACAGAAGGTCAACGACGCAACGCACTCGGGACCGCAACAGCATCCGGGCATCGGCTCATTGCCAGACGGCCGCTTCGCGATCGACTGGATCGACTCGGGCGCACCTGGCGGTGCTGGCGTGTTCGTGCAGAGATTCGGCGCGGACGCCAAGCCAAGCGCCAAAGATCAAGCGGTGCGCATCAACAGCACTCAGGGTGATCAGTCGAGCACTGCGATGAGCGGGAGCTCCGCCGCGGTTGGCGGCTTCTTCACTGCGGCGTGGGTCGACAACGCAACAGGGCACGTGCGTGCTCGCTTCCTTGGTGGGTCCGCTGGGTTTGGCTTCAACAGTGTGAGCGGTCAGAACGACGACTTTCAGGTTTCGCAAGCAGACGGACGCGCTCGGTCGAATCCGGTCATCGCAGTGGGCGGCGCTGGTCCTGCGCTCGTCATCGGTTGGCAAGACGACACGACCACGCTCACGGACCCCAATTTCCCAGGGATTTGGGCGCGACGCTTTCCGCTCCCTCAGTGAGTTCTCTGCCAACTCACGATGCGCGCGGCTTCTTGAGTGCTCGCGCTTGGGCAATCACCAAGACGACGAGCGCGATCGTCACGAGCGGCCAGAGAATGAAAAACATGAACGCGTTGGTGTCGCGGTAGGTGACCCCGCAAAGATTGGCGGTGTCGATCATGAAGTCGACGCACGCCGCGTAGATGGCAAGCCCTACCGAATGCATCAGCGCGCCGCTCGCAGTCGCAACCGCGCACGCTGACGCACGGCGATGATCCAAAGCGCCCACATCGCGCCAGGCCACGCGACGCAGAAGAGCGCGAGATTGGCGAGAGCGTAGCCTTCGTTGGTGCCTTGGCCAGCCGCATGGAGGGCCGAGATCGTCTTGCCGTACAGACCACGATCGCCGCTAAAAACAGCCGGCAGAACGGCATGGTGCGGACAGTTGTGATTGTGGCAATACCAACTGCAACGCTGCGCAACACGCGGCTCGTCCGGAATCTCCGTGCGCACGAGGGGCGAGCGCCCGAGCGCGAGGACGATCACGAACAAGAGTGGCACCAGACAAACTGGGGCGATGGACCAGAGCCAGACGCGCAAAACGCGAGACCGCCCTATTCGGGATCGCGCACGTAAGCGATCGTGTGAATCACTTCAACGATACGCTCGCGCTCTTCGCTGCCGAGGTCGACGAAGCGCACACCCATGCCGGGATTGGGATTGTCGCCGTTCTCGCGATACGCGTTGACCCACGCCACCGTGCCACGCAGCTTGAACGGCTCGTGTCCTGGCGGCGCGAACGACAGCACGAGTGTCGTGCCGAGCGCGAGAGGCTCGCGCGTTTGGATGAAGATGCCCATCTCGCTGATGTTGGTGATCGACGCAAAGAGGAATGTCTCCTCAGTCGTGCAGTCGACACTCCATCCCACTGGATGCCTATCGTGGCTGCGGCGCTCGCTCCCCGGGGGGATGGTGCTCTTACGCTCCGTCGACATGCCGCTCGCCTCCTCGCCCGCCCGACAGCACGGACCGCAACCCAGAAATCGTTGGTACCCCTACCGATCGGCGTGCGCAAGGGTTGCTGAGCCGAAAACTATTGAACGCGGATGTTGCCGCCGTTGATTCGGTTCTCGCCATCGCTCGCGCCACTCGTGACCTTGAGGCGCGTTTCGCCCACGAATAGGCCAAAATAGAGGGTGTATGCACCAGGCGAGAAGTTGGGTTCGAGTGAGAACTCGTAGTCGTCGACGATGAGATCGTCTTTGAGCCAAAGCGCGAATGGGT
>JAYVXK010001156.1:0-10224 GCA_043785265.1 Myxococcales bacterium
GCTCACACACTCGGCGCGCTTCGCGACAGTTCGGCAAAGACCACACTGCAACATGCTGCAGACACGGACGCGGATCAGTTCGTTCGTGACCAAGCGGTCATCGCACTTCGACGCATCTAAAAGCTCCTCATGTGCGGTGCGCTTTTCTGCGGATGACGCTACAATCTGGCGTGAACAGCAAACGGGTCCGAAAGGGCCCGTCTGCTTTTGACGGCACGTCTGCGGCTGCACCGCAGGATGGTCGACACCAGGAAGAGGCCGGTTTTGCGCTCAGCCATTTTCGTAGTGATTGGGTTTGCCAGTTTCGCGGCGGTCGCTTCTAGTTCATGCACGACGCGGCAGCCTGAACCGTCGACGTACTTCGATCGCACCATCTCCCCCATCCTCACGACTTCGTGCGTGCGCACCAACACAGGTAGCGCGTGCCACGTGGCAGATGCGAAGGGCAACGCGTTCGGCAATCTCGATGTGTCCACCTTTGCGGGCATCAACCATCGGCGCGATCTGCTCGCGAACTACGGACCCTACGGCCAGCCTGCGATGCTGGTGAAGAACATTCCGCCATTCACCGTCGACGTGCAATCGTTCGACGGAACCAAAGCGACGATCACGACGGACATCAAGCACACGGGTGGGCCGATCCTCGATCCGACCGCGACGGGCTACCAAGTGCTCCGTCGATGGATCGAAAACGGCGCCACCGCGAACAACACAGGTGTCGCGCCATCTGCGCTCACACGCCTACCTTGCCAGAACACGATCGGCACCGATCCCGCGTTCGACAAGACCAAAGACCCAACCACCGCGGACTTCGCGCAGTTCAAAGACACTGTGGTCCCCGTCATGAAGCGCAGTTGTTCCGCTGGCAATTGTCACGGCACGACATCCAACGAGTTGTACTTGACGTGCGGCGACTCTCCCGAAGAAGTACGTTGGAACTACTTCACGGCGAGCGAGTACATGGCGCAAACGACCGCGCAGAGCGAGCTCGTTCGCAGGCCCCTTGCGCCTTCACTCGGAGGCAGCTTTCACGAGGGCGGCGCGATTTTCACGAGCCTCAACGACGCCGACTACCAGTCGATCTTGAAGTGGGTAGAGGCACACGGTCCGCTGCAGGCTCAAAATCCTGACCCGAATTTCGTCTTCTTCACGCATCGGGTGCAGCCGCTGCTCGTCAAGAAGGGCTGCATGATGTTGCAGTGCCACTCGGCAGCCATGTTCCACGACTATCGGTTGCGTGGCGGTTCGGGCGGCAGCTTCTCGCTCAGCGCCACCAAGCGCAACTACGCCCTCAGCGTCGCGCAGCTTTCGCTCGACAGCGACAACATCGACGCGAGCCGACTCGTCGCCAAAAATCTTTATCGGCCCGAGTTGACGAAAGACGGCTCAGGACAGGGCATCACACACCGTGGTGGTCCGCTCCTCGAAGACTTCAAAGATCAACCCGCGACACCCGCCATCTGCGATGCAGGCAAGTATGACTTCGACAACGGTGACATCGACAAGATCCCTGCATATTGCGTGATCCGTGAATGGCATGCTCGCGAACGCAAGGCGCGCAACTTGGCGCCGATGAGTGCGATCGTCTTCGTGCGACGCGCACCAGCAGCGGGAAGTGATCGCGCGCAAGACTACGAAACCTACCAACCCAACTCGGACTTGCGACTCATCGACGCAACCGAACTCAATGGCGTCGTCTCGGTCACCAACGATCGTTCTGTGTCGAGCAACTGCGGACTCACGCCTTCGAGCGCAGACATCAAGCGGCCTGCTGTGTCATGGGACGGCAAGAAAATAGCCTTCGCGGCGCGCAGCAGCGCAGCCGAGCCGCTCGCGATCTACGAGATGAACGCGGATGGCAGCGGTTGCCAAAAGCACGCGGAGATCAACGCGGGCGGGCCTTCGGTCAACGGCTTGCTCGTTCACAACTTCGATCCGCAGTACAGCCCACCCGACGCCAATGGTGTCACTCGCTTGGTGTTCGCGTCGACGCGCGGCATCGTCGACAATTCGAACTTCGATTATTCTGGACCGCAACGAACACCAGCCGACCCAAGCAAACTGAACGCGAACCTCTATGTGTTCGAGCCCAAACCAGACGGCGGCGGCAACCGCGTGCGCGAACTCACGTATCAGCTCAATCTGGAGCGGTACCCGAGCTTCATGAGCGACGGGCGTGTGATTTTCACTGCGGAAAAACGCGAGCCGGGCTTTTATCAACTCGCGCTTCGGCGCATCAACCTCGACGGCGGCGACTACCATCCGCTCTACGGGCAGCGCAGCTCAATCGGTGACCACGAGGTCACTCAGGTCGTCGAGTTGGCGGACAAAAATTTCGCTGCGATCTTTGCGGACCCGTTGGCTGCGCATCAGGGTGGTTCACTTGGCGTGTTCAATCGATCGATTGGGGTGGACTTCAAGAGCGTCGACCCAAAGGACTACCCGATTGATCCGAGCGTGATTGATCCCAACGGCGCGACGACTCCCGAGGCCGCGTTCTTTCTCCATTCGTTGCGATTCACCGATCCGAATTCGAGCGGAAAACCAGGCACGCCGACGCAGGGGCTTTATTCGTCACCTGCCGCTCTCCCCAACGGCAAAATCCTCGTCTCGTATGGCAAGGCGACAGACGCGGGCACCTTCGGTGGTGACTACGACGTGTGGGTCGTCGATCCGCTCAGCGGAAAAAACACGCAGTTGTTTGGCGCGCCAGGTCAAGCCGACATCCAAGCGGTGCCGATATTTGCGCGCGCGGGCAAAGGAGTCTTTTTGTCTGCGTTCGACGAGCCGAACGGTCACACGATCATCTCGGCTGGCCGCAGCGAAGCAGAAGTCACCGTGCTCGACATGCCACTGTTGGCGTCTTTGCTTTTTCAAAACACGCCGACGGGTCGCCCCATCGAAGACTTCGCGTCGTTCCAAATCTTCGAAGAGTTGCCACCCACTCCGGAGGTGACTTCGTTTGCGGCAGGCGGGGCGTTCGTCGTCAAAGACGACTTTGGCCAAGTCTACGTGCGGCGCCGACTCTTCGGCACGGTACCGATCGAGTCGGACCATTCGGCCAAGTTCACCATTCCTGGTGGCGTGCCGATCGTCCTGAAATTGCCTGATACCGCGCAATCGGGCGGGCTACCGCGTGTGCAGCGCGAGGAGATGTCGTTTTATCCAGGCGAGTATACGCACCAGTCTTTCCGTCGCGAGTTCTTCAGTGGTCTTTGCGCGCAATGCCACAACTCAGTCAGCGGAAGAGTCCTCGATGTAGCGGTGCAACCCGACATGCTCACGCAAGCGAGCAATGTCGTCGCTCGATCGAGCACAGCCCACGATCTCAATTTCTTGCCAGCGAACCGCGGACAGATCGAAGGCCCACCCGCGAAGCCCTAGAGCACCGAACATGTTGGTGCGCTAGCGCGTGAGCACGAGTTCGTCTTTGTGGATGACGACGATGTTGTTCGTCTCGTTGCCCGCGTCACGCAAAATGCTTTCTGCGTCGGCGCGCGCCAAACCGCGACCGAGTTCGTGGCCTGCGCCATCGATCACGCGCACTGCATCGCCTTCGCGAAACGCGCCACGAACACCCATCACGCCGACCGCGAGCACACTGGTGTTCTTTTCGCGAACGGCTCTTGCCGCGCCCGCGTCGAGCACGAGATCGCCGCGAGGCCGCAGAGTAAAGGCGATCCAGTATTTTCGCGCGCTCATGCGCTCTTTCGAGGCAACGACCAACGTGCCCACGTCTTCGCCCTGTGAGATCCGCAACAGCACCTGGTCTTGCTGGGCGTCTGCGATCACCGCGTGGGCGCCCGACAGTGACGCACGCCGCGCCGCTTCTATCTTGCTCGCCATGCCGCCCGTACCAACATTGCTCGTGCTCTTTTTGATGAACTTCAAAAGTTCGTGAGCATCTTCGGTCATGCGCACGCGCTCGCCTCGCGCGTCGAGAACACCAAGTACATCGGAAAGCAGTACGACCAACTCCGCTCCCACGAGTGGCGCGACCATCGCGGCGAGCTGATCGTTGTCGCCAAACTTGATCTCCTCTACCGCGACCGAATCGTTCTCGTTGAGGATCGGCACGGCTCCCGCCGAGAGCAACTCGCCGATCGCGTCCCGGGCATTGTTCGCGCGCAAACGATCCGACAGATCCGCGTGAGTCAGCAGTACTTGCGCAACAGGCAATTTCCAGGGACCAAATGCGTGTTCGTAGGCCCGCATCAACGAACTCTGCCCCGCTGCAGCGGCGGCTTGGAGCTTCTTCACTTCACGCGGGCGAGCTTTGTATCCGAGCTTCTGCCAGCCAAGCGCGATGGCACCGCTCGAGACGATGACCACGCTCTTGTGAGCGGCGCGCAAGGCTGCAACGTCTTGGGCAATGCGCTCGCAGGTGTCTGTTGCGTTGGCGAGCGAGCTGGATCCGATCTTGACGACGACTCGCTTGGCACGCGCGACGCCTTCTCGGCCCTCGGCGCATTTCACTCGTTGATCGCCGCATCAAAAGCAGCCTCGAGCCGACGCACGACCCACCCAGGCAAGCTCGCCGCAAACGAGAGCAGACCGTCCGTGGCTTGCGTGATCTGATCGCGAAGCTCTTCGGGTGCGGCCGCGTCGATGTGTTCGGCGCGTGGCGGCGTCGTGAAGAGCAGAGCGAGCGAGCGGTTGATGGCGTGACGGATGCGCTTCGCTTCGGCTTGGTCGATTCGCACCGCAGACGAATCACGTGCAGTCTGCAAGTAACGCGCGAACAGATGGCCCAACGCGAACGTGAGCAATGCAGAGCGAATGGGCGCGATCAACGTGAGCGGACCGAGCCGCGCAAGAACGCGTGTCGCCGCAAAATTCAGGGCCGAACCGAGAAAACCGCCCGATCCCTCGGTGATGCCTTGCTCGATGAGCACTTGGCGCGCCTCGGGTGTGAGCGACACGCCGAACCGCACAGCCACGTCTTGAACGAGCGCTCCGCGGATGCGCGTGGCGATCGTTCCGGGCAGCCATGGCAAAGGCACCGCGCCGACGGCCGCGCCCATGAGAGTGTAGGTTCCGAGGCGACCCGAACCGAGTCGCTCTGAAGAGGTCGTGAGGGTCGCATCAGTGCGCGTAGCGGGGGGCGGCATCGAAGGTTGTTTCTATCACGTCACGCGACGCCGTTGGCGATCGGACGCAGCGACACGATGGTGACACTCGCCTCCGACGCCATCGAGAACAAATCGCGTGTTGTCATGTCTGCGGAGAGTTCGACCTCGAGTTCGCGATCTTTGGCCGAGGCGGTCGCCCCGCGTGCACGCACGAGGTCGGCCAACGCTTGTGCGGGACCCACCACGCGCAGCGCGTACACCCTGTCTTTTGCGGCAACTTCAGCAGGCGCGCCATGTGCGACCACCCCCTCGGGACCGAGCAACACGGCGTCGTCTGCGCGCAAACCGAAGGGAGAAGCGAGCGAGAGTCGCCCTGTGAGCAATATCCATTTCACATCGTCGAGCGCGTCCGCGGCGATGCGCTCGAGCGTGCGGGCGGCATCGTCCGTGAGCCCTGGCGAGGGGTCGTCAATCACGAGGGTCGTGGCCTTGGTCGCGAGCGCGGCTGCGATCGAGGTCGCGCGCTTGGCTCCGAGCGGCAGTGTGGCGAGCTTGCGATCGGCCATCTCTGTGAGGCCAAGTTTGGTGATCGCGTGATTCGCAGACGTGCGAGCCTCGGCGCCGTTCATTCCCATGAGGCGTGCGGACCACGAGATGAGTGTGCGCGGCGTCCATTCGTCTGGAGTGCGAGGATCGCGTGGCGCGTGCGCGACGTCTCCTGCGAGCATGGCCTCGTGCGGCATTTTGCCATCCAATAGAATCGTCCCACGCGCGAGCGGCGTGGTGCCTGCGAGCGCGTGCGCCAGAATCGACGGACCACCGATGATCGCGAGGTGCGGGCCATCGGACGCGAAGGTGAGGCCTTCAATGGCGACGCCTCCACGGTCGTCGACGCGCACCGCCTCTGCGCTGATCCACTTGGTGCTCACGACGACGACGGTAGCATTGCGGAGCGCTAGGTAGTGGTGTCACAATTTCGGACACATGCGAAGGACACGCTCGCGACAGCCCTCCGCCGATTCGCTTTCGGGGCCTCGATCGTGGGCGCGCTTGCTTGAGTCGAGCGAGACACTCCAAGCGAGCGGTCACTTCTTGCGCGCCGCAACTCTCGCGATGCAGGCTGTGACTGCTGCGGATCACGCCAGAGATGTGGTCGGTCGAGCCAGCACGAGACGGGTGCTCGCGACCGCATGGCTCACCACCGATCGCGCTCAAGAAGCACGTGTCACAGCGCAGGAGGCCGTACGCATTGCACGCCTCGCAAAGGCTCATGCAGAGGCCGCGCAATGCGAACTCGTCGTTTCGGAGATCGAGCATTGTGGCGGCGACGACATGAGTGCGCTTCACCACGCGACCCGCGCGCACGCCGCCGCGGTCAGGGCTCATCATGCGGGCGTGGCACGTGAAGCGCTCGCGCAAATGGGCTGGCTGCTCACACGAGTCGGTGACGGAGAGAGAGCACGCGAGGTCTTCACCGAAGCGATGACACTGCCGGATGACGGTGAGTCCGCCGCACGGTCATTCCGTGTATTTTACAACATTGCCAGAGGCGCTCGTTGTGGCGGCCGCACGACCGAAGCCTTGCAGATGCTCGAGCGCGCAGACGCCGTCGCCAAGAGCGGTGACCTGCGCGCGGCGCTCTGGCTGACAGCGACGACGCGAACCCTCGCGCTGCTCGACGTGGGCGCGGTCGACGAAGCGCAGATGATTTTTGAATCACGCAAGTTGGCAAGCGACGCACCCAAGTGGCAGCGCGCGCAACAGCTGATGCTCCAGGCGAACATTGCACACGCTCGTGGCGACAAACCCGAAGCCGTCTTGCGTCTCGTGACAGCCGGACTGGAGCTAGCCGGCGGACACGTGCTGACGCGCTTCGCGCTCGAACGAACGAGAGTCGCAGCGTTGCTCGCGCGCGGACAGAAAGAGGAGGCCGAGCGCGTGGCGATCGTACTCATCGGCGACAGCACTCGCGGAGGTGCGCGGTCGGTCGTGGCGGCAGCGATGGCGCTCGCTGCACGGGCGGCGGCGCATCCTCAAGCGGCGATTTTGCGGTGGCTCGGCGCCCACTCGCTTGCAAGCGGCGGGGTCGCGACTCGCACCGAACACGAGGCGCTTGCCGCTCTGGCCAGCGAACCGGATCCAATCGGCAAGCTCAGTCGCGATGGTCTCGCCATCGTTCGCGCGCGGCTTGTCGAGCGCACTGCACCTCACTTGAGAGCGACAGCGGAGCGAACTCTCAAGCACGTGGAGCAACGCTTTTCGCTCGAAACACAACGCGCGAACGCAGACATGACGCTCGACCCGCAAACAGCGCGCACGACAGCCGCTGTCGGCATCGTGGGAAGTTCGCCGAGTTTGTTGCGAGCCGTAGCGACCGTGTCACGAGCGTCGCGCAATTCTTCGTCGATCGTCTTGATTGGCGAGACAGGCACGGGCAAGGAATTGTTCGCGCGCCTCGCGCACGAGTTGTCACCGCGCAGCAAAGGGCCATTCGTTGCGATCAACTGCGCCGCCATTCCCGAGCCGCTGCTAGAGGCAGAATTGTTCGGTCACGAGCGCGGCGCATTCACGGGTGCCGATCGAGCACGAAACGGCCTATTCGTAGAGGCAGACGGCGGCACTCTCTTTCTCGATGAGCTCGGCGAGATGAGCGCTGCGATGCAGTCCAAGCTCTTGCGCGTCCTCGAAGATCGACAAGTTCGTGCGCTCGGCGGGACGCGCACCCGCAAGGTCGACGTGCGTGTGATTGCGGCCACGCATCGCGATTTGATTTCGTTGATCGCTGGCAAGCAGTTCCGCGAGGACCTCTACTATCGCATTGCCGGTTGGACGGTGCGCGTGCCACCGTTGCGCGAGCGACCCGAGGACGTGCCTGCCATCGCACGTGCATTGCTCGATCGCGATGCATCGACACGCGGCCATCGCATCGACGTGCCCGGTCTCACCGCGTTGGCTGAATACAGCTGGCCTGGCAACGTGCGCGAGCTCGCCAATGTGATGCACTTGGCCGCCGCGCTTGCAGAGGACGACGTTCTTGGTGGCAACGAATTGCGTCAGGCGATTGGTGATCGCGCTCGGCCGATCAGCAAGAGCATCTCGCCCGACGGCACGTCTGCCGCTTCACCACAGCGCGGACAACAAGAGAACGTGCTCGAGAACACAGTCGAACAACTTCGCGCGCGCCACCGTTCTGAGCTTCGCGAAATGGTCGGTCGTGCAATCGCGGCGGCTGATGGCAACAAGCGTGCGGCGGCGCGCGCGCTCGGCATCAGCCGCCAAGGGTTGTATCGTCTGGTGGAAGACTCCAAACTGTTGCCCATGTAGGCGCGAGTTTGATTTGCGGAAGCGATTCGGCACGGCACTCGCAACACGCCACACCAGAGGAAAAATAAGATGGAAAAGACCGTCAGACGTGGCCTTTCGGGGGCCGGTTTCCCCCGCGTCGCGGGCACTCGCCCCCATGGTTTGTTCCTCGCGTTCGTGGGGTCGCTCGTTTTTGCAGCATGTGCGACCACCGATGGCAATCAAGTGACCACCCCCTCCATCGTGGGCATGACCGACAAGATCCCGCCGTACTTCGATGATGGGCAACTCACTCTTTATCAAGTGCAGATCCCCGTCCACATGCCCATTCGAAAACCGACGAGCGCAGAGCAGTCCGCGCTCCAAAAGGGCGACCCGTTTCCGCGCGCGCCTTTCGTGGGCGCAAGTGACGTCCGCACCGAGATTCGATTCACCATCACGAATCTGGACGACAAGACCACGAACGTGGAGCTGATGATCGATCCGTGGAACGAGTTCGTTCGGTACAAGCCCGGCATCCAAATGGTCAGCGACGAGCAGACGATTCCTGATCTGAGCGGGTGGGACAAGATCATGCCCATTCACGCGAAGGAGCGGATTCAAGGCACGATCACCGCCGACGACACTCGCGAACTCGCGGTCGATCTGGCCACGGTCTACAACATCAACACGAACGTGAAACCGTCGCCGGACGTCAACCTCAACGCGTTGTTCAATCACACATTCAACTTGCAGAACCGATCGACTGGCTACGATCCGTTCATCCACAACTACATCCCAGCGGTAGTTCCGGCGATGATCGGATTCGATCTCGGCCTACGAACGACGCAGCCGGCGAACATCGCGGTCGAGGTCCAAGTCGATGTGGTGGACACGAGCAGCGCGAGCAACAAGGTCGTGCACCCAGGCTCGACCGACGCGCCAATGGACATGCCGACTACACTCTTGCAGCCGCCGAAGCCGCCCATCAAGTAGGACTAGGACTACGTCGCGTTGCGGAGCGCATCGACGAAGAGCATGACGTCGTCTCGGTGTTTGCCGACCATGATTTCATGCCTAAAAACAGCGAGGATCGTTCGGGTCGGCCCCACCACGAAAGTCGCGCGTTGTGCGCGACCAATGATCGGCCAGCGGACGTCATATGCCTTGGTGATGGCACCGTCTGCATCTCCGATCATCGGAAATGGGGCGCGCAACGACTGGGCAAACTTGCACTGAGTTTCGTGGTCATCGGTGCTGACGCCAATCAGTGCTGCGCCAGCAAGACTGAGTTCGTTGTAGGCGCTGCCAAAGTTCAGAGTCTCTTTCGTGCACTGTGGAGTGAACGCTTTGGGGAAGAAAAAAATCACCGTACACAGGCGCCCTGCGTGTTCGGACAAGACAAAGCGTTTGCCGTCACTGCCAGTCGCGTCGATGTCGGGAGCGATGGTTCCTACCTCTAGCAAGCCGACCAGTTTAGCAATTCCAGCGTTCGCGGGTGGAGAACAACGCGTTGCATGGCGAGCGGTTGTGGTGGAGCGCCCACGGACCTACGTTCGAGAGCGTGAAAGCGCTGCCCGTCCTCTTCATTGCGCATGGAGCGCCGCCGCTCCTCGATGACGAACAATGGGTGGGCGAGCTCGCTGCTTGGGGCAAAGCGCTTCCCAAGCCCAAGAACATTTTGATGGTGTCAGCGCACTGGGAGTCTTCTCCACTTGCGATCGGCGCTACCGAGACGCGCCCACTCTTTTATGATTTTTATGGCTTTCCACAGCGCTACTACGAGGTCACGTATCCTTCACCTGGAGCTCCCGAACTTGCAGAACGGGTCCGTGAACTCGTTCGTGCCTCAGGTCAAACCACGCGCGAG
>JAYVXK010001157.1:0-3157 GCA_043785265.1 Myxococcales bacterium
TCCGTCTTTACGAGGTGCGCACGGGAGACACCAAAGTGCGGGTCTCGGCGTGGCATCTCGTGTTTGGAGTGATCCTGCTCTGTGCCATTCCGCAAGTCATCTACCTGATGACACGCAACGTGGAACTCGTTCTGCACGGGAGCGGCGCGCACGGCTTCCGCGTTCACTGGGACGAGTTTCACAGCGGAAGCGGCGGAGGCAACTGCGGACTGCCCGGAAATGAGGCCTGTCAGCTCACGAGCCCTGCCTCGATTCCCAAGAGCGCGGGCGTGCATCCCGAAGGCATTCGACAGATTTTGCTGCGCCTCTTTGGCGGCTTCGAGCCAATCATTCAGGCGCTTTTGTGGACGCTCGGCATCGTTGCGCTCTTGTACATGAACTGGGGCGAGCGTCGTCGTCAGCGGCTGTATTACCTCGCCGCGTGGTTTATGGCGGCGATCGCGACGATGGGCAAAGGGCCCGCGGGCTTTGGTCTGCCCATGCTCTGCGGCTTCGTTTATGTCGCGTCGACACGCCGTTGGAAGGAGCTGGTGAACTTCGAACTCATCGGCGGTCTACTGGTGATTTTGATCGTGGCCATTCCGTGGTTCGTCGCGATGTACGTGCGACACGGATCGCCGTTCACCGATCGACTCATCTTCCACGACATGTTCAACCGCGCCTTCAGTCACGTGCACGACACGAACGAAGGCGACGACACGAGCTTCCGCTTCTATGTTTGGCAGCTGGGTTATGCGTTCTTCCCTTGGACCGGTTTTGCGCCGCTTGGGCTGATTTATTGGCTGCGAAAGAGCGACACCGGCAAGCGTTGGTTTGGCGCGGCAACGGTCACCACGAAGCCAGTCGAAGACGAGCTGGGCGAGCTGCGCATGCGCGAAGTCAAAAGCGCAGCGACGGGCGACCAGGGCGTCAAGGGCGACGCAAGTGTGTTCTTCGTCATGTGGTTCGTCATCGCGTTCGCGCTCTTCTCTTTCATGGGCACGAAGTTCCACCACTACATTTTCCCAGCGGTTCCGCCTGTCGCGATGCTGATTG
Organism: Myxococcales bacterium; assembly: GCA_043785265.1. Classification (GTDB taxonomy): domain Bacteria; phylum Myxococcota_A; class Polyangia; order Polyangiales; family Polyangiaceae; genus JANYHY01. Next base: position 1,036 of record JAYVXK010001157.1, read on the forward strand.
GTGTCGTGCTCGACGACATGCTCGAAGGCAAAGCGATCGCGCGTGGGCTCGGCTGGGCGCCCATTGCAATGGGTCTCGTGGGCGCGTTGATAGTGGTCGTGGTGCTCGTCACCGCGTGGACTGGAGGCAGCACTTGGGGCGATCACGTCACTACGTGGCAGTCCATCGACAAGCGCTTGATGTACTTCGGCGCGGGGCTCGTCGGAGTTGCCATCGCGCTTCGTTATGGATGGGGACACGTCTTCGCGCCCAAGCCAAAAGCGAAGAAGTCTACGACGGCCAAGTCCATGTACCGCGGCGATGCTCCTCTACCCGAAGACAAGTCTGCTGGCGCAGCGGGGTCTGAAGAGGAGAGCGCTGAGCTACTCGACCCAGTCAAAGCGCACGAGCGTCTCATGATCGGCGGAGCTGCGATTGGCGCTGCACTCGTGCTCGGCATCGTGGGGCGCGATCTCTCCATCAAACCAGAGAACGCCGATCAACCAGGAGCGATTCGTCTGCTCCATCTCTTCACGTACAACTATCGTCGCGCGTGGCCAGAGTCGCTCGACTTCAACGCCGTCATGATGGCCTTCACCATCATCGCGTGTGTGATCGCGTTGGGCTTCGTCGTGCAGCGGATTCGTCGATACGTCGCGATCACGTCGCTCGCTTTCGCGTTCGTTTGGGCTGTTTGGGGCCTCGACGTGTACATGGTCCGCACTGCCCCTCACTGGGGTCAGCGCGAAGTCATGCAGGCGTACTACGCGAATCGTCAAAGCCCAGACGAACCGCTGGTCGCCTATCAGATGAACTGGAAGGGCGAGAACTTCTACACGGGCAACAAGATCCCTGCCTTCGTGTCGAGCGGCACCGCCTTCACCACCTGGGTGAAACAGCAAAAAGAAAAGGGCGTCAAAGTGATGTTCTTCGTGACTGAACACTCTCGCACCGGCGGACTACGCAGCGAAGCCGGCGCCAAGAGCTACAAAGAGATGACCGACAAGGACCTCTGCAACAAATTCGTGTTGGTACGCGCCGAACTCTAAGACGCCGGTCGGCTTACTCGCGAGTGGTCGTTCGGATGCGGCGTGAGAGGCCGTCGAGGATGGTATCGAGGCCGACTTCGAACACCTCGTCGAAGTGAACCGGTGCCAAAAACGGTGCCGCCTGGGCTAAAAATGGCTGCGGCGTAACGGGCCACTCGGGTTGAGGCGAGGCGGCGCGCGCCACACCTGCGAGTTCGTCGAGCGCGGTGCCGCCGCAATAGTTCGAGATAGTTCGAAATACATAAACGGCGTCTTTGGGCGTCAATCCGTCCACCGCGAACGCCTCGAAGATTTGCTCCAAGAGAGCGAACGTGGACTCCGTGTTGAAGCGGCGCGTGGCGGCCAGGGGAAACGCCCTTGGATGAATGCGCGAGAGGGCTCGATACGATCGCGCAAACGTCCGCGCACGCTCCACCCATCCTCGCGGATCCGGAGGCGGCACCACGAGCTTGCGCATCATCCGGTCGACGACTGCGTCGAGAACGGCTTCTTTGCTTGGGTAGTGATTGTAGAGCGCCATCGCTTCGCAGCCGAGCGCGGCACCCAGACGGCGCGTGCTGAACTCTTCGAGGCCTACGAGTTCGATGAGTTCGAGTGCTGCATTGGCGATGCGATCACGTGTGAGAGGCTCTCTACCCTTTCGACTCGCGCGCTTGCTGATCGCGATCGAATTCAATTTCGGCGCTTTGGCCATGACTCCGAGAGTAGATCAACGCGCTGGGCTTGTGCGAGTCATGTGGATCAGGCGCGCTGCACCCGCGACTCCGAACGGCAGCAAGAGCAAGCCCGCACCGGGCGTGAGGACGACGAGAGCCCCAAAAAGCCCAAAGACGAACACCGCGCCGAAGTTCTGCCCGATGAACCGGAGGCGCGCAGAAACACCCTCCCCGCGCAGTCCGAATGGATAGTCGAGCAGGTCCCAGGCAACGAGCAACCCCGATGCGATGAACTTGAGCGGGATGGTGACGACAACCGCGGGCGGAAACAGAAAGCCGAGAAGAGACAAACCCAAAAACAGCGGCAACCACACGGCCAGACCCAGAAGCGTCGCGGCGAGCGTGTGCCCCATAGCGTGAAAGAAGGCTAATTTTGGC
>JAYVXK010001158.1:0-10215 GCA_043785265.1 Myxococcales bacterium
CTCGAGCCGCAACGTCTCTCACTGGCTGATTTCAGGCGCCGTTTGGTGGGCGCGCTCCTCGTCGAAGAAGATCGCGACGCCCCCGCTCCCGCGCGCGAAACAGACACCGAGGCCATCCAACTCTACATCGGCGTGCGCTACTTGCTGCTCGCACCTCTGTATGGCTATTCGCTTCGCAAACTCAGTGTCGAGTCGGATGGTGCGACGCTCTTCGCCAATCACGACGGCGAAGACGAGACGTTCGACGTTCCGCAGTTTCGCAATCGCATTCGCGCCCACGTGCAAGCCGAACTCGAGCGCGCGCAAGCAGGACAGCGCAGCGCGATCGATTTGTCGAAGGTCGCAGATGCAGAGTCTGCGTCGATCAAAGGCGAGTGGAGCAAAGTCATTCAACTCCTCGGCGCGTGGCCGGCGCCTCTGGCGATCTTTTTGCGAACGCCCGAAGGACAAATGCTCGCACCCGACGCGCGAGCCCTTATTTCAAAGGGTTTGGGGCTCCTTGGGTCTGCGTGCGTGCACTTGGGCGAAGTGAATCAAGCAGAAGAAGTCTTTCGCATCGGCATTCAATACGCACAAGAAGGCGTCGCTGCCGCCGACCTGTTTCGCCGACTGGGCGAAGCGCTGCTCGTCGCCCATCGCGCGGGGGAGGCGATTGGTCCGCTCCGTCGCGCCATCGCGTTTGGCGGTGAAGACGCGTTGGTCATGCCGCTTTTGGGACGCGCGCTCATGCAACGCAAACGTCACGTCGCAGCGTACGCGTGTTTTCGATCTGCGATCGCAGCAGGCGTAAACGAACGCGATTTCACGGCCGAGATGAAAGAGCTCGAAGCCGCGCTTGGTCCTGCGCTCACGGCGTGGAAGGCCACGCGTCTCTCTGTTGCGGGTTGACCCACGCCTCGAGCCACTTCGCTGAGGTCGTTCGGACTTCGTCCTCGCTCCCTTGGACACTGGAAGGTACGTCCCGGTTTGCGCCGGTGTGGTCTACACCAATTGACACTCCCCGGCAGCGCTACTACCTATCGGCTCGGATTTTTGGGCACGCTCGCGTCGGGTGTGGTGCCAATTCCGCGAGTTTCTAGATGATTGCCACTTACGCCCCCATCATACTCATCGTCACGATCGCGACGTTGCTCGCCAGTGTCTTCTTCCTGGGTCACCGCTTTTTGGGTGGCAACGCGAAGTTCAGCGAAGAGCGCATGCAACCCTTCGAGTCCGGTAGCGAGAGCTCCGGAGCTCGACACGTCAAGCTGAGCGTCAAGTTCTACCTGACCGCCATTCTGTTCGTCGTGTTCGACATCGAGGTCGTGTTTCTCTATCCGTGGGCAGTTCGCTTTCGCGACCTCGGGTGGACCGGCCTGAGCACGATGGTTGGCTTCTTGGCGGTGCTCGTCGTTGGTCTCGTCTACGTGTGGAAGAAAGGAGCTCTCGAATGGGAGAGCTGACAGGAGAGGTCACTCTCCAAGGTTCCGAGACTGGCTTCGCGACTACGCGTCTTCAGGACTTGTTGGGCTGGGCTCGCAAGTACTCGCTGTTCAACTACCCGTTCGTGACTGCGTGCTGCGGCATGGAGTTCATGGCCGTGTCCTCGCCGCGTTACGACTTTGCGCGCTTCGGCGCTGAAGCCCCACGTTTTTCGCCTCGCCAGAGCGATCTGCTTTGGGTCGTCGGCACCATCAGTCAGCGCCAAGCACCCGTGCTTCGCCGCATCTACGAACAGATGATGGCTCCTCGTTGGGTCATGGCCTTCGGCACATGCGCGAGCTCAGGCGGCTTCTACGACAACTACACGACTGTCGCGGGCATCGACAAAATCATCCCGTGCGACATCTACGTGCCTGGGTGTCCGCCACGACCCGAGGCTGTGTTCGACGGTCTGCTGTTGATCCAAGACAAGATCGCGCGCGGTGATCGCACACCCGCCATCGTCAAGCCACGCAACGACCCTGCGACCGCCCTCGTGCAGCTCCGCGAGAACGCTACGGGCAAAGTGCTCGAGAGCAAGAAGCGAAAAACCAAGAAGCCTGACGCGCTGCCGCCACCCGAAGAACTAGAGGCAGGCTCGAGCGAAGCCGAAAGAGCAGCAGAGCAACACGAAGAAGAGCAGCGCGACACCGACGCGAGCGAAGCCAAGGACGGTGACTCGTGAGTCAACTCGTCACGGATAAACTCAAAGCAAAGCTCGGCGACGCAGTGATCGAGACGCACTCCGACTTTGGCGACGAGACCGTCGTGGTGACGAATCAGGCCTGGAAAGCCGCCGCAGAACTCCTCCGCAACGATCCCAGTCTCGACTTCAACTTGTTCGTCGATCTTTGCGCGGTGGACTTTCCCGATCGCTTGCCGCGCTTCGAAGTCGTGCTCCACGTCTACTCGATCACCAAACGCCATCGCATTCGTCTCAAGACGCGAGTCGGCGACGAAGAAGGCGAAGGCGCAGAGGTCGACAGCCTGACGAGCGTGTGGGTCGGTGCCAATTGGTTCGAGCGCGAGACGTTCGACATGATGGGCATCGTCTTCAAAGGCCACCCCGATCTGCGCCGCATCTTGATGTATCCCGAGTTCGTCGGTCACCCGCTGCGCAAAGACTACCCAGCAGACAAGACGCAACCGCTCGTCACTTACCGCACCGAAGCCGAAGCAGGCCTCGCGGTCGACAAGGTCGCGCCGTTTGGCGCAGACGAAGGCATGAGCTTCGGTCGCAAGTTTCAAACGGAAAAGGAAAACTGATGGAACCGCTCGATCTGGAGCTCGAAGAAGGCGAGCTCGAGCTTCCCGCAGAGCCGATGCACCTCAACATGGGCCCGTCGCATCCCGCGATGCACGGCACCGTTCGCATCGTGTTGGAGTTGAGCGGCGAGACCATCGTGAAGGCCGACGTGCAAATCGGTTATCTGCACCGTGGCTTCGAAAAAATGTGCGAGCGCGGCACGTGGGCGCAGGTGTTTCCCTATGCGGATCGCTTGAACTACGTCTCGCCGATGCTCAACAACGTGGGCTTTGCGCTCGCCGTCGAGAAGATGTGCGGCATCGAAGTGCCCGAGCGTTGCCAGTGGTACCGCATGGTCCTCGGCGAACTCGCGCGCATCAGCGATCACCTCACATGCGACGCAGCGATGGCGATGGAGCTCGGTGCGATCACCCCATTTTTGTGGATGCTCAAGGCACGCGAAATCGTCTGGGACATCCTCGAAGAGGAGACCGGCGCGCGACTCACGCACTCTTTCGGTCGCATCGGCGGCATGGCGTTTCCGCCCACGGTTGGCTTCAAAGAGTATTGCCGCGCGGCACTGCCGAAGATCATCTCGCAGGTCGAAGAGGGCGAGAAGATGCTCCTCAAGAATCGCATCTTCATCGATCGCTTGCAGAACGTCGGCGTCATCAGCGGGGACGACGCGGCCGCCATTGGTTGGACGGGTCCTTGTTTGCGCGCGACCGGAGTCGCTTACGACATCCGCAAAGCGCACCCGTATCTCAAGTACGACGAAGTCGACTTCGACGTTCCGGTCGGCACGCGCGGCGACACACTCGATCGCTTCTTGGTGCGACTCGGAGAGATTCGTCAGAGCAGGCGAATCATCGAGCAGTGCCTCGATCGCATGGCAGACGACGGTCCCGTCAATTGCGACGATCCCCGCGTGATCTTGCCCGAAAAAAGCGACGTCTACACGACCATCGAAGCCACGATTCAACACTTCAAGCTCGTCATGGAAGGGGCAAAAGTGCCCAAGGGCGAGTGTTATTCGTACACAGAAGGCGGCAACGGCGAGCTCGGATTTTATCTCGTCAGCGACGGCTCGGGCACGCCTCACCGCGTGCGCATCAGGCCACCGTGCTTCGCCATCGTGGCTGGACTCGAGAAGCTCATCACCCACCGCATGCTCAGCGACATCATCCCGACGTTCGGGTCGCTCAACATGATCGGTGGCGAATGCGATCACTGACGCGTTTTTCTGGCGCTTTTCTGGGCCTTTTCTGGGCGGATCAAGCAAATGGGTAACTTCAAGCTCGACGGCAAAGACATTCCTTTCCAACCTGGTGAGACCATCATCGGGGCGGCGCACAAACAAGGCATCGAGATCCCGCACTATTGCTGGCATCCGGGTCTGACGATCGCGGCCAACTGTCGCATGTGCCTCGTGGAGATCATGCCGGCCGCCAACCAGCGCGCGGTCATGCTCGACATCCTCGAGTGGGACGCCGCCGCCAACGACTACAAGGTTCGACAAAAGCCCAAGCTGCAACCCGCCTGTCAGATGGCAGCCGTCGAAGGCATGGACGTGCGCTCCGACTCGAGCACGCACGTCAAAGAAGCGCGCAAAGGCGTCCAAGAGTTTTTGCTCCTCAATCACCCTGTAGATTGCCCGATTTGCGATCAAGCGGGCGAGTGCAAGCTGCAAGATTATTGGCTCGAGCACGGCCAATACCAAAAGCGCATGCGCGACGAGCCGACCCACAAGCCCAAAGCAGAAGTCTTTGGTCCGACGATCGTTTACGACGCCGAGCGCTGCGTGATGTGCACTCGTTGCATTCGCTTCATGGATGAAGTGGCGCACGATCCGGTGCTCGACATGCGCGAGCGCGGCGCTCTCAAAGAGATCATCGTCGCGCCAGGCCGTCAGCTCGAGGGCCACTACACGTTGATGACCGAGCACGTCTGCCCAGTCGGCGCGCTCACCAGCAAAGACTTTCGCTTCAAAGCTCGCGTGTGGTTTTTGCGCGCGGCAAAGAGCGTCTGCCAAGGTTGCGCGACGGGCTGCAACGCGTGGCTCGATTTCGATCCTCGCCACAACAAGGCGCAGCGCTATCGGCCGCGAGACAACGAGCAGGTCAACAAGTACTGGATGTGCGACGAGGGCATGGTCACCTACTCACAAGCGCACGAGTCGCGTGTGATCGAGGCCAAAAACAAGGGCAAAGTCGTTAGCGTGGCGAAGGCGATCGAGGGCGCAAAGAAGCTCCTCGCCTCCGTGCCGCAGCAGTCGATCGCGATCGTCCTCAGCGCGCAACACTCGCTCGAAGACAACTGGGCTCTCACCGAACTCGGCAAGTTGCTCGGCTCGAAAGATGTATATTACACCAAAGCGGGCGATGGATACGAGGACAAGATCCTCATCCACAAAGACAAGAACGCGAACACCGCGGGCGTCTTGCTCGTCGCGCCAGATGCCAAACCTTTTGGCGAACTCGTGAAGGCGATCGAGTCAGGGTCGGTCAAGCATGTCGTCTCGCTCGGCGGCATCACGCCCATGGGAGAGGCCGACGCCGCAGCGCTAGGCAAACTCGACGCTCTCATCGTCGTGGCTGCACACGTGAGTGCGCTCACCACCTCCGCAAAGATCATTTTGCCAGCGACTAGCTGGGCGGAGCAATCAGGCACCTGGGTCAACGCAAAAGGCCACAAGCAACTCGCTGACAAGGCGCTCACGCCTCAAGGTTCGAGCGAGCCTGCCCACGCACTGCTCGGTCAACTCGCACGCGCTCTCGGCCTCGAGCCGACATGGGGCAAACTGAAAGACCTCCGCAGCAAGGCCGGTCTCGTAGACGCAGGGCCGACGATCGTCGCCACAACAAGCACGCAGGCTGTGTGAGGTCATGAACTTATTTCAGCTGATTTGGGCGATCATCAAGATCGCGATCATGGTGGGCTTCGTGGTCAACGTCGCCGCGTTGCTCACTTGGTTCGATCGTCGCGGAGGCGCGGCGATTCAAGATCGCGTGGGTCCCAACCGCGCGGTCATCAAGCTCTTTGGTCGTGAGTTTCGTCTCGCGGGTTTGCTGCATCCGCTCGCAGACGGTCTGAAGTTCTTCACCAAAGAGTTTTTCATGCCGCCCAAGGCAGACAAGCTCCTCTTTCGACTCGCGCCCATTCTCGCGATGATGCCTGTGTTGGCGCTCGTGGCGGTCATTCCGTTCGGCGACACGCTCTGCACGCACGATCTCTGGCGTCCCGCAAAAGACGCCTTTTTGGGCGAAGTGTTTCCGTCCGTGCCGCGCTACGGCGTTTGCGCGATCAATCACGCAGCAACAGGGACGACCTTCCCAGTCGACCTGGTCGTCGCTCCGCTCAATGTTGGCGTCCTCTATGTCTTTGCGATGGCGGGGCAGGGGATCGTCGGCGCGGCGATCGCGGGTTGGGCAAGCGACAACAAGTTCTCGCTCATGGGTGCACTTCGCGCGGCCAGTCAGATGGTCAGCTACGAAGTGGCCATGGGTCTCTCGCTCATCGGCGCGATGATGGTCTACGGCACGGTCCGACTCGACGAGATGGTTCGTTGGCAAGGCGACCACACGTGGGGCATCTTCGTGCAGCCGCTCGGCTTCATTCTCTTCTACGTCGCCGCAGCGGCTGAAAATAAGCGTATTCCGTTCGACCTTCCCGAGGCGGAGAGCGAGCTCGTGAGCGGTTACTTCACCGAGTACAGCGGCATGAGCTTCGGCATGTTCTACTTCGCCGAATACATGGAGATCATCACTGGCGCGATGCTGGTGACGACCATCTTCCTTGGCGGCTATCAGTTGCCGTTCCTCCATCGCGACGGGCTCACCATCGCGTTCGGCGACACGGAAGTCTTGCACTCCGCGGTGCCGCACATCTGGGTCACGATCTTTCAGGTGGTCGGATTCTTCACGAAAGTGATCGGCATGTGCTGGCTGCACGCCATGGTCCGTTGGACCCTGCCGCGCTTCCGTTACGACCAACTCATGAAGCTCGGTTGGCGCGTGCTCTTGCCGCTTGGCCTCGCCAATGTGGTCGTCACCGGTGTCGTTTATCTCTCGATCGCTCAAGCGGGCGCGAGTGTTTCAGGGGTGCTCGACATCCTTGCTCAAACCACGCAAGCGCTCATCGCGTTCGTCGTGACCGCTGGGCTTGCATGGCTCGTGATCGGCTTCTTCAAGCCGCGCACCAAGTCGCCCACCATCGTCGGCACAGCCGGCAAGTTCGCGGCATCGACGGGCGGCACTCCCGTCTCGCCGATGCAGGCCTAAGAGGAAAACATGGGACGAGCCTTCGCCAAAAAGCCGCCGCAACCGGCCAATGCCAAAGCGGTCAGCTACACCGAAGACAGCTTCGCCACGCGTTCTTATCTGCCTGCGATTGCTTCAGGCCTGGCGACCTCGATGTCTCACTTTTTCGAGAACGCGCGCGCTCTCATTCGCAACAACCGTCCCGATCCGATCACCGAGCCGTTCGAAGACGGCATCACGACCGTGGCGTATCCAGAGCAAAAACGCCCCTATCCTGAGCGCTTTCGTGGAGTGCATCGGCTCACACAACGCGAAGATGGCAGTCCTCGCTGCGTCGCTTGTCTGTGTTGCTCCACTGCTTGTCCCGCGCAATGCATTCTCATCGACGCGGGTGAGTATCCCGAGGGAGACAAGCGTCGCGGGTACGAGCGTTTTCCTGTGCGCTTCGTGATCGACGAGCTGCGCTGCATCTTCTGCGGCTATTGCGTAGAGGCATGCCCGTGCGACGCCATCCGCATGGACACGGGCGCGCACGCGGCTCCTTACGACTCACGCGAGCAATTCATCTACGACAAAGAGATGCTCCTGTCCTTCGCCAACCGCGCAGGCGAGCAAAAGAGCGAGAACCCGCGCCACGAGCCGGGCGATCCATCGCACCCTGGGTTGTCGCGCGATCACCACTGATTCACGCCTCTTGAGCGTTTTTGAAGGTGACGACGTCGAGCGGCGAATAAGGTTCAGGGGGATTGTCATGAACAGACGCGCACCGCTCTCCATCATCTTGGTTGTCCCTCTTGCGTTCGTCGTCGCGGCGAGCTGTGGCGGCAGGACCAGTCTTGGTGGCAATGGTTTGATCGGCAACACCGACGCCAGCCTCGACGGATCGCAACAAGGCGACAGCGCAGTCTGTCACGCGAAGACCTGCGGCGACGTCGGCGCAAACTGCGGCACCATCCTCGATGGCTGCAACAACACCGCAGAGTGCGGGGTGTGTCCGCCTTCGCAGATCTGCGGCGGCGCGGGACCCAACAAGTGCGGCGGCGCGCCCTGTGCGCCCAAGTCGTGCGCGCAGCTCGGTGCGAAGTGCGGCAAGATTTCCGACGGATGCAGCAAAGTGCTCGCGTGCGGCGACTGCGTGTCTCCGACGGTTTGCGGCGGCAGCGGCGTCCCCAACCAGTGCGGATGCACTCCAACGACATGCGTCGCACAAGGCGCCAACTGCGGAAGCATCTCCAACGGCTGCGGAGCGCCGCTCACGTGCGGCGTTTGCCCGAGCGGCCAAGTGTGCGGAGCGAAGGTGCCCAATCAGTGCGGCGCGGGCGTCTGCGTTCCAAAGACGTGCGGTGATCTGGGGGTCAACTGCGGGAGCGTGGGAGATGGCTGCGGGACGGTGATTGGATGCGGAGCATGCAAGCTCCCTGAAGTCTGCGGCGGCGGCGGTCCCAACAAGTGTGGCTGCGTTCCGACCACATGCGGAGCGCTCGGCGCGACTTGCGGAGACGTGATCGACGGATGCGGCGGCACGCTGAACTGCGGCACCTGTTCGAACGGCGAGTTCTGCGGTGGTGGTGGCACAAACGCGTGCGGAAAAAAACCGTGCAACGCTCAGACCTGCAACAGCCTCAACTACGAGTGCGGCACGGTCTCGGATGGTTGCAGTTTGGTGCTCTCGTGCGGCAAGTGCGGGATGGGCGAAGTGTGCAGCAGCGGGCAATGTATGTAGCACCTGCGACTGGGAGGGTGTCGCTCGGTGCCGGACGAGCACCGCGTTGCTCGTGCCCGATGGAGCTGGGTGATTGGGTGGGCGTGGTTTCTCTAAGGGACTGGGGGTTTTGGGTATTCCATCGGTCCCGATCAACACGGGGCACGCTCCGGCACCGGTCAGGTGGACGTCGCAGGTTGGCGGGGTGGGAAGGGGAAGAGTTATGCATTAGCCTTTGGGGATGGGAGGGGCGTTTGTTGTTGTTTTGGGGCTGATTTTTGGGACTGTTTTTGTTGCGAAGCTTCTGGCGGCGACGGCGAGTAGTCGGAGGCAGTTGCCTGACCGACGTGATCGGCGGTGGAGGAGGGGTGGGCGTCGGCAGGTTGCGGGTAAACCGTGCGTCGATTGCAATGTTCGAATTACGATCGAGGCTGAGGGCTCGCGCTGCAAAATTTGTCGCATTCCCGTTCATCGGAAGGAGTGCAGCACGAGGCACCAGGCGCTCGTTCATGCCGCATCGAGCCCAGGGCCCTATCGTTGACTTTTGTTCGGACCTGGCGCGGCCTGACCTGACAGTGTAAGTGGTGGAGATCATGCGTAGTCGAATCTTTCTTCTTGTTGCCGCGGTCGCCGCGGTTCCTTTGGTCGCTCGTTGTTCGTCGCCCACCACAGTCGCACCGTTGGTCGACGCGGGCGCGCCTGACACGTCACCGACTTGCGACGTTCATGCGAACGCGGGCACGACCTACGTCGACTCGACCAAAGATTGGGGACTGTCGCCCATCGTCGGCAATCGCATCGTCAGCGCAGACCTGGACGGCGACGGGTATCCCGATTTGATCGTTCATGCGATTAGCTCGAACAAGCGAGAAAAGATCGGCACGCCACCCAAGTTGGTGAACGTTCTGATGAATCGCCCGCGCGCGGACGGTGGTCGACAGTTCGTCGACGCTACTGCCGATAGCGGCTTATTTCAGGCGCGCGGTGGCTCCACGACAGAGTATCGCGCGGCACATCTTGCATCGATCGGAGACGTCGACAACGACGGCGACCTCGATGTCTTCAGCGGCACGAATGTCGGTCCGAACAACGCAGCGACCGACCCCGGCGATCGCAGCGAGCTCATGCTCAATGACGGCGCCGGCAAATTCAAACTCGCGCCGATCAGCGACTCACAACCAAAAGCCACCGACCTGTGGCCCACGACCGGCGCATCCATGGTGGACGTCGACCGCGACGGCAAACTCGATCTCTGGGTGGGCTTTTGGTACCAGTCCTACGGGTCGAGCGACTTAGGGACGCAAGCGCAGCTCTACAAAGGCGTGGGCGACGGGACGTTCAAAACAATCACCCTTCCTGCCGGCCTTCAAACCAAAAATGGTGGCTTCGCTCTAGGCCTCAATCACCGCCCCGCCTATGGCGTGACCACCTGCGACGTGGACGGCGATGGTTCGCCAGAGTTGCTCCTGTCTGCCTACGGACGACAGTGGAACTTGCTCTATCAAAACGATGGCACTGGCAAGTTCACCGAGATCGGTCGCCCGAGC
>JAYVXK010001159.1:0-3154 GCA_043785265.1 Myxococcales bacterium
CTGCTCGATCCGAGCGGCAAACCGACTGACGAAGCGCCGCTCACGCGCATGCTCGGAGGCGCGACACGCGAAGTGTTCGAGGCGACGTATGGCCTCGACCACGAGCGATTGCGACGCGGGGCAGAGGCGCTCCTCGACGGCAAGGGAGACCTCGGGGAGAGTTTGTTTGGCGCGAGTGTGGGTTCGACTTCGCTTCACACGTTGCGCAAACGCGTCGACGAAGAGGCGAGCGCGATCTACTCGTCGCGCGCCAAGAACTTGCCACTGAACGAGGCGCTCCGGCAATACGCGGAGCAAAAAAAGCAGGTGCTGCAGAACGCCACTCTGCCCGAGGTTCATGAGAAGCAGTCGCGTGCGATCGCCGACGGCAAGGCCGAGCACAAGACACTCATGACTTCGCGCGCAGAGCTCATGCAAGAGCAGGCGCGTCTGTTGCGTCTCGTGGAGTTGTTGCCCGCGCTCGAAACGGTGCGATCACGCGTGCGCGAACTCGAAACAGAAGAGCAAGCGCTGACCTCGCGACGGGCGGACATCGTGATCGATGCAGGTCTCGACGCGCTCCACGATGCGATGGCTGCGGTACAGGAGCGCTTGAGCGGGCAGCGCACGGCGATGGTGGCGCTGCCAGAAGCACGCGGCGCGCTCGCGCAAGTGGAAGCGGAAGTGGTGGCCGCGATGCGCGCACTCGGTCGTGAAGGCGACCCTCGCGAGGCCCGCTCGTTGTTGCTCGACGACGCTACGCAAGCAGAGATCGAACGACTGGCGAGCGACTCTCGTAGGTTCGCCGAGCGCGAGGAGGAGGCGCGCGAAGCGATCGAGGCTGCGAGAGGCCGACTCGCGCTACTTCCCGCCGACTCAGGATCAGCGACGCGCGATCTCACCTCTCTCGAGGCGGCGCTGCAGCTGGCGCGACAAGCGGGAGATCTGCCTGCGACAATCGCGGCCGCTCGCGCTCGTGCGACCAAGTTGGAGACCTCGGTGCGTACGAAGACCGAAGGCGACGCGACGTTGCTTGCGTCGCATGTGCCGAGTATGGAGGCCGTTCTCGCGAGCGAGCGTGCGACTCGCGAATCGGCACGCGAGCTATCGGCCATGAAACAAGCCGTCTCCGCGATCGAAGAAGAGATCGCGTCTGCAGAGTTGTCTCTCGCTCGCTTCGTCGCAGAGGGCGTGCCGAGGTCGCTCAAGGACGTCGCGCGTGCACGCGAGGAACGGGACACGCAGTGGCACGCTCTGCTCAAAGCGAAGGCCGACGCCAAGAAGAAGGAGGAGGTCGCGTTCTTCGACAAGATGCGCGCGGCAGACTCGGTGTCCGATCAGTTGCTGAGTGAAGCGTCTCGTGCAGCCGCACACGCGCAACTCCTCCTCGCTCGAGACGCGCTCTTGCGCAGGCGCGAGATCTCGCAAACCCGACTCGCGGATGCCCAGGCGGGCGTGGAGACCGCGCACAAGGAGTGGCTTGCGCTGTGGCGCGGGACGAAAGTCACTGCGGGTTCGCACGAAGAGATGCGTGCTTGGCTTCAGAAGCACGCGGCGGTCACCGCGGCGAACACGGAGCTTGCGGAGGTGCGCATCGACATCGAGTCGAGCACCGCGCGCGCGAACGAACTCGGCGAGCGACTGAGAGGTGAACTTCGTTCGCTCGAAGTCGATGCCACTGCGAAGGCTGATTTCAGCCACACTTGCGCGTTCGCGGAGGTCACACTCGCTCGTCTTCGCGACGAAGCCACGCAAGCACGCGAGGCGTTGGCGTCGCGGCGCGCCGCAGAAGAGAGTCTGCGTTCGGCGGAAGCACAAGCCGCTATTCGGTCGAAAGAGCGAGAAGCGTGGCGTCGATCATGGCAACGAGGGCTCGAGTTTCTTGGCTTGGACGCAGACGCGAGTCGGGAGGCAGCCATGGCCGCAGTCGCCGCGCAGAAGCGACTCGGCACCGCGGTCGCTGCGATGGAGCAGACGGCGCAACGCGTGGCGCAGTTGGAACGAACGACGACCGATCTCGAAGCCATCGTGCGTGACCTCGCTGCTGCACACGCGCCCGATCTGGCGAACCTTCCCACACTCGATGCGGCGACCGAACTCATCAAGCGAGCGGCCGCGACGCGAGAAGCGATGGCGGAGGCGCGTCGAACGGACGAAGCGATTCTCAAGCTACGCGCGGATCTGGGACGCGAGCGCGCCACTGCATCGCGCTTGGCCGAAGAAGCCGAGAAGGCCTCGCATGGACAGGTAGACGCGTCCATTACTGGCGCGCGCCTCCGGTCGATGGAGATCGAACGTGTGCTCGAAGAGACGAGCGAACGGATGGATCGCATTCAACATCAGATCGGCGGCTGGGAGTCCGGGTTGTCGGACATGAAGTCTTCGCGAGCTGCGAGCACGGCAAACGAAGCAGAAGAGACACTGGCCAAAGCGGCTGATTATGCCCAGCGCTATGCGCGTCTCAAGCTCGCGAGCGCTGTGCTTGCGAGAGAGATTGAGAGATTCCGCCTGGTGCATCAAGGTCCTGTGCTTGCGCGTGCCAGCGATCACTTCGCCGCACTCACGCGCGGCGAATACAAGGGTTTGTCCGAAGGCTTTGGCGACAACGACGAGCCCGTGCTGCGCGCTGTGCGAGAGAAGACCGACTTGGCCGTGGACGCACTGAGTGACGGCGCGCGCGATGCTTTGTACTTGGCGTTGCGACTCGCAAGCTGGGAGCACCTCGCCACGTCGAATGTGCCACTGCCTGTGGTGCTCGATGATGTGCTCATTCAGCTCGATGATGATCGCGCGACTGCTGCGCTGACGTTGCTGGGAGAGGTCGCTCAGACGATGCAGATCATCATCTTCACGCATCACTCGCGCATCGTGGATCTTGCGCGCGCTGCGTTGGGGCCGCGGGTGCACGTCACGGTGCTTCCGCGCAAGAGTGCTTGATCGGCTTCGCGAGTCCTCCGTCGCCGCTCCCGTCTCCGCCGTCGCCGTCCCCGTCCCCGCTCCGGTCCCCGCTCCCGTCCCCTCCCCGCTCCCGCTCCCGTCCCCGTCCCCGCTTCCCGTCCCCGTCGCCGTCCGCCGCTCTGATCTCGTTTGGTTTATGCTGCGCGCCACATGACCAGCCCGTTTGCCAATAAGAGTCCCAAGGACTTCTCTCCTCTTGATGATGTCGCTGCCACTG
>JAYVXK010001160.1:0-3150 GCA_043785265.1 Myxococcales bacterium
GTGCCCTGCGCGGCGATGGTCTGCATGGGATCGATCGCAGTCACCTTCACGCTACCGTCGTCTGCCTCGTAGACCGTCACGTTACACGGCAACATCAGACCTACTTCGAGATCGCTTTGGAGTGCGCGGTGCGCGAACTTGGGGTTGCACGCACCGAGGATTTTGTAACGGCGAAAGTCGATCTCGAGCTTCTTTTTGAAGGTCTCGCGCACATCGATCTCGGTGAGCACACCAAAGCCCTCGGACTTGAGCGCCTCGACCACGGCGATGAGCGCGTCATCGTACGAACCTTTGAAGCGAGCGTGGATTCCAATGCTGGTCATGGCTTGTCTCCTCGATGATCACTCCGCAACGAGCGTGCCGCTCTCGGTCGAAGGGGTGTTTAGCTCTTCCCGAAGATCCGACTGAAGAACGACGGCTCTTGCTTGCCGTCGGAACGCGTCTCACGACAACGACAGCGCGCCTCGCGCGGAACGTCACCCAAGACTTGCTCGATGTGTCGGCCGCAGCCTGCATACGAGGGCTTTTCGCAAGATGAACATTGGACGCGTTGGCACATGAGGGCTCCTTGGCGCTGCAATTGCGCTCAACGAGTGAGAGCCGGTTGGTCGAACAAAGGGTTCGCATACTCGTTTGCGCGACGCGACGAACCCTTGAGCTCCCCGCTGGCTCGATCAATGTAGGGTGCTGTTGCCCACTGGGAGACGGCCATGCAGGTCCAGCAATTTTTTGACCCCGACACGTTCACGCTCACCTATGTGGTCTACGACCCGACGACGCGTGATGCAATCGTGATCGACCCCGTTCTCGATTACGACCCGGCAGCGTCCCAAACTTCCACGTCATCGGTAGAAAAAGTTGCCGCGTTCGTCGACCAGCACACGCTCCATCTTCACTATGTGCTCGAGACTCACGCCCACGCCGATCACCTCTCCGGGGCGCAGTTTCTGCGGCGACGGTTCGATGCAAAGGTCGCCATTGGCGAGCGCATTCGCGAAATTCAGAACACGTTCAAGATGGTGTTCGACCTTCCAACCGAGTTCGCGACAGACGGACAGCAGTTCGATCGATTGCTCTCGGATGGTGAAGTTCTGCACGCGGGGGCGATGGCGATCACAGTCGTGGGCACCCCTGGGCACACGCCCGCTTGCGTCAGCTATCGAATCGAGGACGCGGTCTTCACTGGGGACGCGGTCTTCATCGAAGACTACGGCACTGGCAGGTGTGACTTTCCGCGCGGAAGCGCCAGAGATCTCTACGTCTCAGTTCACGACAAGCTGTACGCGTTGCCTGATGCGACGCGTGTCTTCGTCGGGCACGACTACCAGCCTGGGGCACGCGCGCTTCGCTACGAGACGACCATCGGCAAGTCGAAGCACGAGAACATTCAGCTTCGCGCGAGCACGACCGTGGACGAGTTCGTCCGTCTTCGAACCGCCCGGGACGCGATACTCAAACCGCCGCGACTTCTTTTTCCCAGCGTGCAAGTCAACATCGACGCAGGCCGACTTCCGGCGCCGCGCGCGAACGGCAAACGCTACTTGTCGATCCCGTTGAACGCGGCTCACGGCTCGGACGACACTGGGGCTGGACTCGAACCCAAGTAGTCATCACGCACGACCTGAGGCGATCGACCCCTACGCAAGTAGAAGTCAACGATTGCTAGTCGCCTTTTTTAAAGTCCCGCTTCGTATCTCGCGCAGCATCGTCGAGTTTCTCGGCGGCTCGATCGATCTTCCTACCCGCGCGTTCGCCCGGTCCTCCGTCTCGATGAACACATCCTCCGAGGACACTCGCCAAAACCAAAAGCGCACCCGCAAATCCCAGACTTCTCATCACCCCACCCTAAGCGCATTCCATGCCACCTCCGTGTGCGGGGACGGGGACGGCGACGGCGAGCGGGGACGGCGATGGCGACGGAGCTCCTCCCATCACAGGCGCCACTACCAAAACGTCACAGTGTCGAAAATGCAAACCCTCACTCGACGCGAGATCCTCTAAAGCGGCGCACCCAAGCCTCCTCGGGATGAAAGCCCTTCGCGCGAGCCTCGGCACAGATGTCGCTCTACAGCTCGAAAAGGGATCTCCCCATGAACCAGAAGTCGACTGTCGAGTCCTCCACTACTTCCCATCCCGATGATGCCGTTCGTGCTCTCAAGACGGGAGTCACCGACGGGGCTCATGACGTCGCGCGAGAGATGAAGCACGCCGCTGTCGATGTCGCGCAAGAGGCGCGAAAGACGGCAGAAGCGCAGCTCTCGAACGGCAAGGACCGCGCGGCCGTTGGTCTCGGAAGTGTCGCGGAGGCGCTTCGTCACACCGGTGAGCACCTGCGTGCAGACGACCAGCTCGGCCTCACCGACTACATCGTCCAGGCAGCGGACAAGGTCGAGGCCGCCTCGGGATATTTGCAAGACCGAACACTGGGTCAGATCGTTGGTGACGTGGAGCAGTTCGCTCGGCGCGAACCGGCACTCTTCCTCGGAGGCGCGTTCGTACTCGGGCTTCTAGGGGGTCGCTTCCTCAAGAGCTCGCAACCGGAACCGCGCCACCTGCCCAGGCCTGGGAGAGTTCCTGACTATGTTGGACCTCGCTATGCGAAGGCTGGGTCTCCAGGTGCAGCGTCCGCATCGGAAGGTGCGCACGCCAACAGCGAGTCTACGAAGTTGCCTGGGGCTGGTTGATGGACGGCGGGATGGACGGACCCAAGAGCGACGCGACAGTCGGCGAGTTGCTGGGTGCGCTCGCTCGCGACACAGGTGTGCTCGTCCGACAGGAAGTCCAGCTTGCCTCGCTCGAGATGACGATCAAGGCTAAAATCGTGGGCAAGAGCGCAGTTTTGATCGTCGTCGGTGGCGCGCTCGCCCACACGGGTCTGTTGGCATTGTTGGTGGCGTTGATCGTGGCGCTCGATGCGGTCCTGCCGCTTTGGATGTCCGCGCTCGTCATCGGTCTCTTCATCATGGCCACAGGTTACGCCTTCGTCCTCAAGGGGCTGAGTGCGCTCAAAGACTTTGATCCTCTACCGGTGCAAACCCTGGCAACACTGAGGGATGACGCAGCCTGGGCGAAGGATCAGCTCCGATGAGTGCGACCGACGAGCCTCGGGGCACAGCCCAGCCTTCCGTAGTCGACACGGATCCCGACACG
>JAYVXK010001161.1:0-3145 GCA_043785265.1 Myxococcales bacterium
GAATCAGCCGCTCGGTCGCGTTTGCGGCCGCAAACGACGCAGCTCCGCCCGCGGCACGCGCTTGTGCGAACACTTCAAGAGCGCGATCGATCTCTCCACGACCGACTGCGAGGCGTCCTACGTCGAGCAGCAACAGGGCCTTCCACGTCGCGTCGGCGGTTCGCTTTGCGCGTTCTTCGAGCGCTTCTTCGCGCAAGACCGCGTCGCCCATGCGTGCTGCGATGAGCTCGAGTGTGAGCCACGCAACGGATGCTTCTGTAATCGGCAGTGTTGGCTCGCCGCCTTCGCTCTCCACCAAGGTGGCTTCGCGTGCAGCGAGTTTGGCGCCATCGATGTCTGCTTGGACGTCCTCCAAGAACGCAGCGCGCATCACCAGCGCACGAGTCTTTTCTGCCGGCGTCACGGCGGCGCGCACGAGCGCGTCGATCACGCGCCCCAAGTTCTTCAGCGAGCGACGACGTTCCAGCAAGCGCACGAGCGCTTCGAGCGGTTCGCGAAAAGTCGGGTCCGCGTTGAACGCCGCGAGATAGTCGCGCACGGCCAACGGCTCATCGGCCTCGCGCTCTGCGATCTCGCACAAGAGTCGGGCTTGACGATCGCGGTCGGGCGTCTGAGCGACCTCGGCGCGAAGGCGATCAGCCTCGTTGGGATCGATCTGGCTTGTATTTGTCTCCGACATGCGGACGTTGCCAACCGGGTACGGTAGCGCATCACGACCCATACACGCGAGCTAAAATGCGCCGTAAATCAAGACGACGAAGTCGAACCGAAGACGGGAGCCTTTTGCGTTCGCGCGTTGCTCTTTCGAGGCTTGTAAAGACTCACGCGCGGATGAGCGGCTTCAAAGAAGCTGGTTGAGCTTCTCGTTGATCTTGTCTTCGATCGAGCCCTTCATCACGCGGAGCATGAACGGGAGATCGACCGTCACGCGAACTTCTTTGTCCGTCACGAAGAGGTTTCCCTTGGTCCCCTTGGCGACTCCGCTCGGGGCTTCGAACTTGATGTCGTTGCCGACCCAGCTCCATTTGAGACCGAGCTTCGTCTCCATGCTCTTGGCAAGCTCTTCGGCTTTTCCTTTTGCTGCCTCGATGCTCAACGTGTGCGCTCGCTTGATGTCGATGGTGGCCATGATGTTCCGTCCGTTGTCGGTTTGCACTGCGGCAGGTGAAGTCATTATCAGTCGATGCGGCGCACGATCCAATAGCCGCGTGGTGTATCGATGGGATCGCTGGTCTTGCCCTTCGCGAGCGTAAACAAGAAGTACTCGGGTGCAAGCTCGAGCACGCCTCTCTGCATGCGGCCGACGTCATCGCCTGAGCCGTCATCGCCGCGACGAACGGCCGCATGAAAATCGGTCTTTGCGAGTTCGGCAAGTTGCTTGGCGAGATCGGCTGCGTCTGACTTGCTGCGCGCCGTGGCGGATGCTCCTTCCGCGCCGCGGTACGACACCAAGATCACTCCGAAGTGTACCTGCTTGGGGGCATCATCAGGCAACCCTGGCACGGGTGACCCGTCTGGCATCTTGTTGCCAACGCCACCGTCCGTGTGCCGCACGTCTCCACTCAAGATCGGATAGTCGAGCATCGGTTCGTTGAAGCCAGAATCGAGCGACAAGTCGACTGCGGACGAGCCATCGTCGAGACCTGCCTCAGCGTCGAGGTCCCCCGCATCCACCAAGCGTTCGGGATGCCACTTGTTCATCCCTTGCGCGCTGAGCCACACGGCGAGCACGAGCACGCCCAACCCCAAGGCGATGGAGATCGCGCGTTGCATGGCTCAGGCGTCCGCCGATGGAGACTCGTCCTTGCGTTGACCGTCCGATGGTTCATCCGCGATAGGCGTAGGCGGACCGTACTCTTCGTAAGGTCGCATGGTCGCGGGGGGAGGATCGCCATAGAGCTCGAGTTGCGCCGCGAGCCAGTTTTCCCGGGCGATCAGCGCCTTCAGCTTGCTCGCGAGCTCGACCTCGTTGGCTTCGCCTGCGGATTGCTCGGCTTTGACGATCTGAGCCTGGACAGCGGCAAGTTCGGTACGAACCACCACGGGATCGACGCCAGAGCGCACGATGTACTCGTCCGTCAAGATGAGCACCTTGTTGGGCCCCGCTTCGACAAAGCCGGACCCGACGGCACAAAGCTGAAACTCTGCCGCGCCGCCTTTTCGATACGAAACGATCCCAGTGCGCAGACTCGCGAGCAGCGGCAAGTGTCCAGGCAGGACGCCAAACTCACCGTCTTGCGCGGGTGCAGTCACCTCGTCGACGACCTCACTCAGCGCGCGACCTTTTGGAGTCACGATCTCGAGCAAGATTTTGTCTTGCGCAACGTCGCTCATTTCTTCTTGGCTTCTTCGACCAGCTTGGCAGCTTTTGCCTTCATCGCTTCGATGTCACCGACGAGGTGAAACGCCTTCTCGGGGTAGAGGCTGTCGTCGTCGAAATCGCCCCGATGGATCTGCGAGAAGCCCTCGATGCTTTTGTCGACAGGCACATACGCGCCCGCGAGCCCCGTGAACTGCGAGGCGACGCTGAACGGCTGCGACAAGAACAACTGCATTTTGCGCGCGCGTTTGACGACGAGTTTGTCGTCTTCGCTGAGCTCGTCCATGCCGAGGATCGCGATGATGTCTTGCAGGTCCTTGTACTTCTGCAGAGTGTTTTGGACACCGCGGGCGACGTCGTAGTGACGCTGGCCGACGATGTTGGGATCGAGCAGCGTGCTCGTGGAGTCGAGCGGATCGACGGCGGGATAGATGCCGATCTCGGTGAGGGCGCGATTGAGCACCGTGGTCGCGTCGAGGTGAGCGAACGTGGTCGCAGGCGCCGGGTCGGTGAGGTCGTCTGCCGGAACGTACACAGCTTGCACGCTGGTGATCGAGCCCTTGGTCGTCGAGGTAATCCGCTCCTGAAGAGCGCCCATCTCGGTCGACAACGTGGGCTGGTATCCGACGGCGCTCGGAATACGCCCGAGGAGCGCGGAAACTTCGGAGCCGGCCTGGGTGAAGCGGAAGATGTTGTCGACGAAGAGTAGAACGTCCTGTCCCTCTTCGTCGCGGAAGTACTCGGCCACGGTGAGCGCCGAGAGGGCGACGCGCGCACGAGCACCCGGCGGCTCATTCATTTGACCGAAAACGAGCGCCGTCTTCG
>JAYVXK010001162.1:0-10162 GCA_043785265.1 Myxococcales bacterium
CAAGCGAGGACTCCTGGAAAGTGCTCCAGGTGCATGTCGACTATTGCTTGGTTGCCGTTCTTGACGGACACGCTAGACGGCAGAAGGGCCGAATTCAGCATTGCGCAATAGCCGCTGAGACCAGTCTTGGAACTAACGGCCCATGACTCAGTCGGGGGCCCCCCATGTAGCGTTAGAACGCTGAGCTGAGTACAGCCAAAGTCTGAAAACTCCGTGGGAGCGTTGATGTGAAAGGTTCGTCCCTGTCCTGCGTCATAGGTCGAGTCGTCCGCGACGCCAGTTCCTGAATTATCAATAATCAGCGGAACGTTCGAGTCGGTGACCGACGACGTTGGAGGAAGGTTGCAGAGGTTGCAAGACTGCATGTTGGTCCATGTGCGTGCGAAAGTGCACGTTACGCCGGTGCTTGCGTCTGACGCGTCGCCGAGGTTCGCATCGTTGATCCCCGCGTCGCTTGCATCGCTGATGGTGCCATCCATGGCGTCGACTCCTGCATCAGGGATGGGTTGCAGCACTTGCGCGAGCGAGACGGTAAAGGTCGCGAGAGAGAGGGATGCCTCGCGGAAGACGATATAGAACGATCCGCCAGTGCTGAGGGTCTGCGAGAGATGTGCGTCGTGCGACGTCGCGAAGTCGTAGGCGAGCGGATGTGCGTCTGCCGAGAGCAGCCACGCCTTCGCCTGGCCATCATTGGAGCGCACCCAAATGTCGACTGTGTCGCCAGTCTGACCAGCGAAGAGGAATGCGCGATACCGCGGCGATGATGAATAGAGGACAGGGGCGCTCGTTTGCCCGTAGACCAGTGTGCCGAGATTGTCGTAGGCCCTTGGTGTAGTAGCCAGCTGACCGTCGTCCGACGCGGGGTCGGCTGTTGCGGTTGATCTGGTGGGTCCGCCGCATGCGATCGCAATTGCGACACACCCGACGAGCGCGAATGCCGCGAGCAGCTTCATTCGCACGCTCATGGAGCGAAGCTTCCCATGCACTCGGGTCGTTGGCTATGCATAGAGATCAACGGGTCGATCTTGGGCCGCGCGGCCTTAGCGAACAACGGACGTTCGCCTCCAGTCCAAGTTGAATGTCCGCTCCTCTCGGTAGCGACCGAGCGCAGCGTTTTCGCAGGTTGGAGAGCACTGTCGATCCTCGCGACAGTTGAGGGGGCACATGCGTCGACAACGCGTCGTGAGGTTGCTACACACCGACGCGCACGAAACGCGACCGAGCTCAGTGCGTCGGACCAAACATCGAACTCGACCCATGCGCATACTCTTCCTGATCAACACCATGGGGCGCGGCGGTGCCGAAGTTCAAGTTCGAGACCTAGCGCTCCGGCTCGTACAGCGAGGCCATTCAGTAGCCGTGGTTGTGCTCCTCCCGTATGAGGACTTCGAGGCGCAACTCGTCGAAGGAGGTGTTGCTACCTTCTCGCTCGGTATGACGAAAGGTCGACCCTCAATAGGTGCTCTGACCAAGCTTTGGGAGATCGCCAAGCGTTTCCAACCTGAAGTGGTACACGCACACCTCTTCGGTGCAATTCTTCTGGCGAGGCTCGCCTTTGCTGCACCGCGTGCTTTGCTGAAACGGCCAGTCGTCGTGGGGACTTCACATTGCCCCCATGAAAAGACCACGTCACGGTATAGCGCTTATCGAGCGACCGCGCGGCTGAGCGACGCTTTTACGTGCGTCTCACGACGTGGGCTCGAGGAGCACGAGCGCCACCATGCTGCGAAAGCGGGGTCGATGCTCTACACACCTAACGGCATCGATGCTGGAGCGTTCGAACAGATTGGTCGCTTGCGAGAACATGGCCGGCGCTCGCTCGGCGTCGGTTCTGCCTTTACTTGGCTGGCGATTGGCTCGTTCCGCGACGAACAAAAGGACTACGGGACGCTGCTCCGTGCGTTCGCATCCATGGGCGGCGCCGACCAACTTGTGGTTGCGGGCGGGGGTAAGCTGCTCAGCGAAAAGCGGTCGCTCGCTAGCTCGTTGGGCATCGCGGAGCGAACGCATTTCCTGGGGCTGCGTGCGGACGTCCCAACGTTGCTCGCGAGTGCGGATGCGTATGTCATGTCGTCTGCGTGGGAGGCAATGCCGATCGTGTTGCTAGAAGCTGCTGCGGCACGCCTTCCGGTGATCGCGACCGACGTCGGCGATGTCGACCAACTGATCGTCTCAGGCGAGACGGGCTTCCTCGTGCCGCGGAAAGACGAAGAGTCCTTGAGAAGATCCATGATGCAGCTGAACACACTCTCACTTGGCGAGCGGAGGGCGTTAGGTGATCGCCTTTCCGCGCACGTGAAGGCGAAGTTCGACTTGGGCGTGGTGACCGCTCGGTGGGAGGCGCTTTACAGAGGCTTCGGCCACCCACCACCAACTTAGCCAGTGACACCGTGTGTGATCGCCGCAACTACTTCGAAGTCTGGGCCCAGAAGTCTGGTCTATTCGGTGAGAAAAAAAACGGTTTCGGAGACGAAAAGGTTCGGGTGTATGCGACCAAACGCGACTGGCCAGGTTGGATGGGTGAGGTGGACGACCTCAAGGTTGCGCTTCGAGCGACCTGCCCAATGGCGCATCATCGTAACGGCCTGTGTTGGTGTGAAGATCCACCGATGGCGGTCAGCGGGTCGTTCGAGAGGAAGACCATACGCCGAGTCAGGTCCGTCCTTCAGAATGCTCCTCGCCACTGTGAAGATGTTCAAACCGTTGGGCAGGACAACGAAGGCGTTCTTACCAACCCGGAGTATCTCGGAGAGGATTTGGTGAACGTTCTCCACGTGCTCAAGCACATGAGAGCACACGACGAGATCCTGCGAGCGGTCAGCGAGAGGGATCTGCCCTTTTTCGAGGTTCAACGCGCTGGTGTGCACACGGTCGCGAAGCTTAGCGGGCGGCTCAGTCTCTTTGAAATCGAATCCAGTGCACCGTAGGTTTGGGTAGGCTTCGGCCAGCTTTGTGAGAAAAAAATTTGAACCCGCGCCAACATCGGTCGCGGTTTCCATCGCGCCCAAGTCGAAGCGTTCCCCAAGCAACCTCACCCACGTCCCCGCACGGTCATAATACCCGCCTCGCACATTCGCTGAGGCGATCTTGCCGTGGTCACCGCTAATTAGCCGCACCCTCACGGGGGTAGTATCAAATGCGCTCACCATGTTGTCCCGGTCGAATGTCGACACCGCAACCCTGCAATGCGGGCAATTGTCCCCTTCGGCGAAGGGCGTCGCGTTTCCGCAAAACTGGCAAATCACAAGGGGTGAAGAAGTTCGTCCACGCCGCCTTAGCAGATTCATCATGATCATTCTCCACGACAGCTATTCTGCACTCAGACCGTCGCGATGGCAGAGCAGGCGGTGGCCTTAGCAGGGTCATGCGGGAACAACAAGCCCGGTCTTTGGCGCTAGCGGTTGCCTCCCAACGACGATAACGACTCAGCGCAAATCGCCGAAAACCCGATGGGATTGGCAACGGGCGCGGAGGAGGTCGTCACATGCTAGGAGAGACCAATATCAGCCTATGGGTGTGTCTCAAGGCTTGCTCGTCTCGCGACAATCGAGTTGCCGATTGTTGGATGCGCAGACGATAGCCTCAAACGCCAACCGCTCCTCCATTGTCCGCAAATACGCGCAAGGGACCAATGACCAAATGCGCAACCAAAGTCCATGAATGAGTCCTTAGGGCGACGCCTACTCCGCAGTGCTGCGCACTTTTCCGCGGGGCAAATGGTCTCAATGCTCGCAAGCATTGTCCGAATCGCGATCAGCGCGCGTGTGCTCTCCAAGGAGACCACGGGCCTCTGGCTTGGGATGCAGCTGGTCCTCAGCTACGGTGGAAGTCTGCATTTGGGTGCGTTGTTGGGGCTCTTTCGCAGTGTCCCAATGCTGCGCGCGAAAAACGATTCCGCGGCCGCGAGGCTTGAAGAGCAAACGAGTTTTGCGTTTGTTTGCGGAGTCTCCGCCCTGTCGGCAGCTCCGCTCTGGTGGATCACACACCGCGTGTGCCCAAACGCCGCGCCACGCCAAGTCGCGGGAGTCGTGGCACTTGTCGTAATTGGACTTTTTCGAGCCTATTTCAATACAGTGATCAAGGCGTACTCCCGCTTCAAGGACTTGGCAGTTGGGCTTGCATGGGGGTCTGCTGCGGCGGTGCTAACGCTGCCGCTCATCGTTGTGTTTGGATTGGATGGACTGATTGTGTCGACTGGGGCGCAGGCGCTCGTGGAAATCGCAATACTCGCAGGCCGCCTTCCGCCACCGGGGTTAGGGTTTTCCCCCGCCGTTCTGTCATCACAGATTCGGGTCGGTGCCCTAACCCTGCTAACGAGTCTTGCCCTCCTGCTCCTCACCACGATCGATCGTACGGTGATGCTCGAGCGTTTGGGGACCGAGGCAACGGGGAACTACTATATTGGCGCCAACGTCATGGTCCTGATGCCCATAGTCGTTGCAATGCCCGCGGCCGTTTTGAGTCCGCAGTTCTTCGAACGTGTCGGTCGCAACGAGGATGTGCAGCCTCTGGTAGAACGCCCAGTGAGGCTTGCCGCATTGGGGTTCGCGGCTCTCATCGGAGTTGGGGCCGCGGCGATTGGTCCTGTTTGCGCATTGTTTTGGCCAAAGCTGACTGGCGGTAGCTCCGCGGCGCAAGCCGCACTCTTCGCAACTTACCCGCTCGTCCTAGCCGGCCTTGTGAGCAATGTGTACTATGCACACAATCGACAGGGGCTCCATCTCGTCATTTTGGTAGCCACTGCGGGCATGAGCTTTTTGCTCGCACACGCTGGCGTCTCGCTAACGAAGACCGTGACAGGGGCTGCGGCAGGCGCCGCCATCGGGCTCTATCTCTACTTTCCAGCCAGTTGCTGTGGAGCCTTCTTTGTCCTTGGCAATGTTCGTGCTGGCATTCGTCTAGTGGGAACTACGCTGCCGCCCATCGTCTATGCTGCGGTCGTGTCGATCGCGAGTCAGCTCGCAAGCTCGCACATCCATGGCTCCACCCTGACCCAAGGTGCAATCGCAACCGTTTTGACCAGCCTCTTGGTCTCTCCTCTGCTTTGGCGCGCGCGGACGCTCTTGCGCGACGGGCTTGCGGCGTCAGCTCCTAAGGCGTAAACACCTGACCGCCATGGCGGTAGTGACCTCGGCCTCAGCCCTGCTTCGGCAAACGAGCGTCGTCATACTCGACATCGGGGCTGCGAGGGGATTGCTGCCTCATTGGCACTGTCTTGCAAGTCTCGCCGATGTCTACCAGGTGGAACCCGACCCTCAAGCGATTGCTCTGATCGAAGCAACTAACCGCAAGTTGGGAGTTCGTCGTGGCGCGATACTTCCGTTCGGTCTTTCAGAACATGGTGGGAAGCGCACTCTCCACGTGTTCGTCTCCCGTTCAAGTTCGTCGTTACTCGAGCCGCGTTTGGACGTCACGCTCGCGTATTGCGACGCTAGCCAGGTGATTCCCATCGAAAAGGTCGAGGTCGAGACACAACGGCTGGAGAACGTCCTCGACGAGCATTCGGTAGCCCGCGTTGATATGGTTAAGCTCGACACGCAGGGCACCGAATTGGAGATCCTTCGCGGAATCGGTCCTGCACGCGAGAAGCGGCTGACCTCCGTCGAGGTCGAAATCGGTACGGCAGGTCAATATGCCGGCCAGGCGACATTGGGGATGTGGCTCGAGTTTGCTGATCTCCACGGCCTCGAACTCTTCGAGATCGTGCCGAAGAGCTACGCACCCGTCATGAGCGGATCTCCTGGTCACTACGAGCGAGTGTTTGGCACCTATCGCAACTCGCCCACCATTGGCCGACGGCTCCTTGAGGTTGACGCTCTGTTCTTTCTCAAACCAGAACTCGCGCTTGCGCGCGATCTAGCTGCGGTTCGTCGCCTAACGTTAGCGTATTGCGTCTATGGGTTTTTTGGGCACGCAGTGCGTCTAATTGAGAACGCCGCTCGCCTAAGCGTCATCGATGCAGAGGCACTCAACGCTGCTCGCGAAGCCACCGTTGCGTGGCAGCGAGCGGTGTACCGGCCGCGCGCGCTCCTCGATGTTGCCGAACGCTTGGTGCAGAAGGTGGGCGAGCGTTTCGCCCTGAGGAGATGACGTGGAAGTCCAGCAGATCCTCCGGCGAGTAAATGTGGTTCGTGAGCGTCCCAGCCGGGTCGCCGATGTGCTTCGGGAACCGCGCAATCTCGTGATTGGTGGTCGGCTCCTCAATGCGCTTGGTTTGCAGGTCGCTCGCACCGCGATGGAACGAGTCGCCTGGCGCGCACGACTCGCCCGCGTAACCCCACGCGTCGCAACGGCGTACCATGCCATCGCTCGCGACGGCATAGTCGTGATTCCGAACTTTCTGGCGCCGTCCGTTTTCTCTCAACTGCAGCAAGAGGTTGCTCAAGCCAACGACCATGCATTCAAAGAGCGGGTGAAGGTCACTCCATATGGCGTGAACTTCGCGTCTCGCGAGCTACTTCTGACCGACTGGGCGGTTGACTTTCCAGTCATCGTTAATCACCTCCGCGATTCTCCTTTCTTGCTCGAGCTGGCCTCGGCTGTATCCCGTCGGCGGCAGACTTTCAAACCGCATGTTATTCTGCAAGAGGTGCACAAGCCCTCACCAGAAAACGTGCACACCGATCTCGACTACAATCAGTACCTTCACGTAGACAAGCACTTCGCGTTCATCAAAGCCTTCTATTACGTGAACGACGTCTCCGTCGACGACGGGCCATACTCGTATGCGCGTGGCTCTCATGTTGTGGACCTCGAGCGGCTCCGCTATGAATATGCCTACAGCCTTGCGTACACCCGAATTCGTAAGGACGGCTATGCGCGTACACCAGACCAGCTGGCGATCAATCGCGAGTTCTGCAATCTCGCGGAGGCGTACGTGCGCAGACGGGGGCTGCGGGTCGAGCCCATTGCAGCGAAAGCGAACACGATGATCGTGTCGAATAACATCGGTTTTCATCGCCGGGCGGAACTCCGCTCGATGGTTTCGCGCGTGACGCTGAACTTGGACTACAAGTATCTTGAGAGTCCCGCGCAGGTGTTATATCCGCTGCTCAGACACCTCTATTGATGGCAACGTGGCTTGATAGCCGCAGCCTGAAAATGTCGCGACGCACGTCTCTCTCAGTGGGCTTAACGACCAAGTTGGGCGACGAACCGAACACGACGCAATTGCCTGGAACGTCCTCGTCCATAACTAGCGCCCCAACGCTGATCCACGTGTTAGGTCCCACGCTGCAAGCTCCAATGATGCTAGACCCGCCGAACATGACCACGCCCTCGGCGATGGTTGGATAGACGCCGTCGAGGTTAGAGCCGACTGAGCAGCGCTGGTAGACGAACAGGTAGTCGCTGAATTTTCCTCGGCCCAGCACCGTGCCCACGGGGTGCTGGAACGCGAACACGTCTGGCAATTCGACCTCGTAAAAAATGTCGAGCGCATGGAGCGCCTTGTTGATGCCGTAGACCTTGGACGCTAGTTCGATGTTGCCATCACGATAGAGCGCATTTGCAAGGAAGTAGAGAAAAGCGGCGTAATGATCAGTGTGCGTTGGGTCCACATCCACGGTTGCGCCCTTAATCCCGACGCCGCGGAAGCAGCGCTCGTGGCGTTGCTGCGCCCGCGCCATCGCTGCGGCCAACTCTTCATCAGCGATTTCTCGGTCTGGATAGAATGTGAACAGCTGCCGTGCAACATACTGAGAGAGAGTGATTCCACGCGCGCCCATCACGCAGCGATGGCGCACACGACTGCGGGTGTCAAGCTTGGCGCCCAACACTCAAAGAGGTGGCGTCCCCTGCGCTGCCCTAGTAATTCCTCTGGACCACCCATGACCGTCGACGCCATGAAGCGCTGCCAGCGTTGCCACCTGCCAGAGACCTACGAGACCATCGAGTTTGACGGGGAGGGCATCTGCAACGTCTGCCGGTCAGCGGAACACAAGCAAACGATTGACTGGGGCGAACGTAAGAAATTGCTCGACGCGCTCGTCGCGAAGTATCGCGGCAAGGGCGACTACGATTGCATCGTGCCCTTCAGCGGAGGCAAGGATTCGACGTTTCAGCTGTACTACTTGATGACCGAGTACAAGTTGAAGCCACTGATCGTGCGGTTCAACCACGGCTTCATGCGGTCGACGATCCAGCAAAACAACGAGCGGACGTACAAAAAGCTTGGCGTTGACGTTCTGGAGTTCACCCCGAATTGGAAGATCGTCAAACGCGTCATGCTCGAGGCGTTTCGTCGGAAGACCGACTTTTGCTGGCACTGCCACTCGGGCATCTACACGTATCCACTCCGCATCGCTCTGAAGTTCAACATTCCACTGGTGTTCTGGGGTGAACCTCTCGCGGAACTCTCTCACTATTACAGCTATCTCAAGGACGAGATCGAATACGAGGACGAGACCAAGTTCAATATGGCGCGCAACCTAGGGATAACGGCTGAGGACATGTTCGGGATGATCAACTCTCCCGAAGACCCGGTCGATCGACGCGATCTGATTCCCTATACTTATCCTCCACTCAAAGAGCTCAAAAGGATCCAGTACTGCAGCGTCTGCCTCGGGAGTTTCATCCCGTGGGACTACACGAAAAACACTGAGATCATCAAGAAAGAGCTTGGGTGGCAGCCAGACGAATTGGAAGGTGTGCCCAGTGAGATTAACGGCCACGGCGAGAAGATCGAGTGCTTCATGCAAGGGGCTCGCGACTACATCAAGTACATGAAGCGAGGGTACTCTCGGATCACTCAAATTTCGGCTTTTCACATTCGTGCTGGCCGCATGCAGCCAGAGGACGCACTTCCGTTCATCGAGCAGGAAGGGGAGCGTCCCCCCTCCTTGGATGTCCTCTTGGGGTACCTCGGACTCTCGGAAGCGGAGTTCAACGAGATCGTCAAAGCGACGGAAGTGCATCCCCATCACCACGACACGACCAACCTCCGAAACGCCAAGCCAACTTGGGACAATGACCAGTGGTATCGCGAGCCCGCGGATGACAAGCGCAGACCAGCTGGGTTGCGCGTGTTGAAGTGACGAGACGAGATGCTGGCGATTGTCGACTATGGCATGGGCAACCTCCGGTCGCTTAGGAATGCGCTCGAGTACCTCGGTATCGATGTAGAGATCGTATCGAATGCGTCCCGGCTCGGTGATTGCGATCGCGCAATTCTCCCTGGGGTAGGTGCCTTCGGTAAGGCTATGCAGAACATCGCCGCGGCGGGTTTTGAGCCAGTGCTTCGTGCGCACGTTGATGCGAAGAAACCGCTCTTGGGGATCTGTTTGGGAATGCAATTGCTCGCCGATGCGAGTCTTGAGTTCGGGACGAATCGCGGACTCGGCTTGGTGCCAGGCGACGTCATACCGTTCCCACCCAGCGCTGAGTTTCCAGTGCCTCACGTGGGTTGGAACACGATCGCTGTTAGTCGCAGGCACCCGTTCTTGGAATCAATCCGCAAAATCGTCGACTACTACTTCGTGCACTCGTACTACTTCCAAGTCGCATCAAGCGAACACTGTGTGGCTACGACCGAATATGGCAGACCGTTCGCGTCCGTTGTCGCCAACGGGAGCGTCGTTGGATGCCAGTTCCACCCAGAAAAGAGCCAAGCGGGTGGTCTCGCGTTGCTAGAGAGTTTTGCCAACTGGGACGGCGTGTCGTGACTTTGAAGCGTCGCGTGATCCCGGTGTTGCTCTTGCGCGGAGCGCGCTGCGTGAAAGGCAAGGCGTTTACCGATTTTCGCGACACCGGAGATCCCGTGATGGCAACTCGCGTCTACAACGCGCAAGCGGCCGACGAACTAATCTTCCTCGACATCGATGCCGCTAACTCAAATCGGGCAACTACGTTGCGCGTGGTCGAGCGGGCCTCGGAGGAGGCTTTCATGCCGTTCACAGTTGGAGGCGGGATCAGGTCCATCGCGGATGTGCGGGAGTTGCTTAATGCAGGCGCGGACAAAGTTGCCATCACCTCAGCTGCCGTTGAGACTCCTCAACTGATTTCCGACGCTGCCGAGACCTTCGGGAGCCAGGCTGTTGTTGCGGGGATCGACGTGCGCCGTGAGTCTACTGAATATGTCGTGTTCACGCATTGCGGGCGCGAGCGCGCTCAAGTCGGACTCCTTGATCATGTTCGACGTCTTGATGAACTCGGCGCCGGTGAG
>JAYVXK010001163.1:0-3133 GCA_043785265.1 Myxococcales bacterium
CTTCGATCTACCCGCCCGACGAAGACGAGTGGCTCGTGGTGTCGGCGACAGAAACGCGACTGGGCGAAGACCGAACACTGTCGCCGAGTCCGCGTGTCACCAACGCCGAAAAAATTCTCTATCCACGCGACGGCTTCACCAAGACGGATGTCGTTGGATATTACGCCGACGTCGCGCGGGTGCTCTTACCGCACATGCTGGATCGCCCGATCGTCGCGCAGCGATGGCCAGACGGCATCGACGACTTCACCTGGTATCAACACCGCGTACCGCCACGCGCGCCCGACTATTTGCGGCCTGTGATGATCGAAGGCAATCGTCGAATCGTCATCGAGAGCGACGACGCGCTCCTGTGGATGGTCAATCAAGCGGCGCTCACTTTTCATGGTTGGAGCTCTCGCGTGCACTCGCTCGACGCTCCCGATTGGGTCGTGCTTGATCTCGATCCAGGTGACAAGACGACATGGAAGCAAGTGATCGATGTGGCGTTGGCGGTTCGTCGTTTGCTCGAGTTGCTCGAGTTGCCGAGTGTGGTCAAGACGAGCGGCAAGAAGGGGTTGCATGTGCTCGTGCCGGTAGCGCCTGGTCAACGCATGGAGCTCGCGCAATCGTTCGCGCAAAATGTGGCGCGCTTGGTCACTCGCTTGATGCCGGACGTCGTCACGCTGGAGAACGAAATCGATCGACGCGCGGGTCGACTCTTCTTCGATCACCTGAATTTCAAGGGCAAAAGCCTCGTTTTGCCGTACGCCCTCCGCGACGCTGACGGCGCAACCGCGAGCGCGCCAATCGAGTGGAGCGAGGTCACCCTGCGTCTCGATCCTCGAGCATTCACTCTGAAGACCATGCGCGCGCGCCTGGATAAAAAGGGCGATCTGTTTTTGCCAGTACTCAGCGGAACGACGCAACTCGCCGATGCGCTCGACCGTATGGTCCAAGCTCGGTGAAGCGGAGCGTTTAGCGAGAAGACACGGCAGGACTCGACGTATCGCGCGTCGGATTCGGGAGCTTCGTCGGCGTGGGTTGCGGCGCTGGGTTCACTGCATCCTTTTCGGCGAAGAGTGCATTCCACACCGCAGCGCCCCAAGCCCGACCGCCTTCGTAGTCAGGATGAATTCCATCGGGCTGGCGCGTGAGCTTCAAGCCTTGCGTGTCGAAGTAAGTGCACGGTCCGCTGTTGGCGTGCTGCACTTCGACGACTCCTGTTTCTCGCTTCCAAACGGGTGGGCCGACCCAGACGCAGGTTCGGTCGCCGAGCCTCTGCACGATCGATCGAATGTCTGACGCGGTCGCCTCGGGAAAGGGCAGATAGACCTCGTTCGCGCCAAGTACGATCACCACCACGTCGGGATGGCTCTGTTCGAGCAGCCACTCGATGCGCTTGCCCTTGTTCCACGAACGCGCCGACGAACTGGCCACAGAGTCGGTTGCTGCGTTGCCTCCGAGTTTTTCGACGCGTCGTTTGAAGAACGCGCCGATGCCTGTGTTGACCATCGAATCACCAAACACGAGCAAGCGAGTGTCCTTCCCGATGTGCACGCGCGGGTCGGGGGGCGTGGGCGGCAGCTCAGGAACTGGCGGCGGATCAGGCCAAATTTCAGGCACGCGCGCGACGGGCGGTGCTGGTGGAGCAACCACTGTTGCGACCGGGCGCTGAACAGGGCTCGCCGCAGCGCATGCCATGACCGTGAGCGAGAAGCTGAGCACAACCAGCGCGTGATATTTCATCGATCCCCGTCCAACACGAAGGGTAATCAATCGCTTCGCGGGGTATCAACTTTCCGACGTGTTCAAGAGTGCGTTCGCCCTGCGGGCTCGCTTCTCATGTCAAGCGGCTCAAGTCCGTCGCCCTCGCGGGCTTTGGACTTGGCACGGCATGTTCAAGTCTTTGGAGCGGAGGCGCGTTCCCAGATGCGTGCCTCGCGGAAGATGCGAACCAACTCACCATCGAGGTGCTGGTCTTTCACTCCGTACTCGAGGATGTCGATGGCTCGCTCGAGCGGAACAGCCTTTTTGTAGGGCCGATCAGAGGCGGTGAGCGCGTCGTACACATCCGAGATGCTCATCATTTTGGACTGCACGGGGATCTCTTCGGCGCGCAGGCGATTGGGATAGCCAGTGCCATTGAGGCGCTCGTGGTGCGCACCCGCGATGATCGGGACACGACGCAACGCTTTGCCCCAAGGTATCCGCGAGAGAAACTTGAAGGTGTGCGACACGTGACTTCGAATCTCGTCGAACTCTTCTGGAGTGAGCGAGCCGCGCTTGACGCTCAGAGCCGTGACTTCTTCGTCTGTGATGAGTCGCTGCACGTCGCCACGTAGGTCGACGAAGGTCTCTTTGGCGAGCACCTCGATCTTGGCAAAATCACCTGCCGCCAGCACAGTCGGTTCATTCGCGCTGTTGATGGCGTCCCATGCGGCGTCGAGCTCTGCGCGTCGAATGACGAGCTCGCGATCGAGCGCGTCGAGTTCTGCCTTTGGCGAGCCGCTCTCGAGGATGCGCACTTTGCGAGCGAGGATGTCTGCCTCGATCGTGCGCGACACGAAATCGAATCGCGCGCGGATCGCCGTGAGCGACTCGTCGTAGAGCTTCTTGGCTTTGACCAGCACCTTCTCGCGCACGCCGATCTTCCCAAAGTCGTGGAGCAGACTGGCGTACTCGAGCTCGCGCAGATCCTCTCGCGAGAAAGAGGCGTCTTTGTAGGGGCCTTCTGCGTGAGCGTCGATCACCTTGGCGAGCTCCACGGTGAGATCCGCCACGCGCCGCGAGTGACCGCTCGTCGTTGGGTCTCGCGACTCGATCGCCTCGACGCTCGCCTTGACGAAGCCCTCGAACAATTTTCGGATCTCGTCGTAGAGCATCACGTTCTCGAGCGAGACGCCTGCTTGCGCCGCCACCATCCCGAGCAGCTCGTCCGAGCGCTCGTCGAACTCGATGACCTGCTCGTCCACGTCCGCTTGGGTGAGCAGCTTCTTCTCGGGGTCCTTCTTCTTGTTGATCAGCTGAATGACGCCGATCACCTCGTCGCGCTGCGAGATCAGCGGCGCCACCAGCATGCTCTTGGTGCGGTAGCCGATGCGAGCGTCGAAGCTCTTGTCGAAGCCGAACGAGCTGCCGGCGGGCAGGTGAT
>JAYVXK010001164.1:0-10122 GCA_043785265.1 Myxococcales bacterium
TTTGGCGTCGGCGACGCGAGCTGCTTCACGATGGTCTCGGCGTTGCTGAGCTCGAACGTGGGCCCGACTTGACGTTGAGGTGCGTGATCACCGCGATCAGATCCAGCGACGCCGAAGGAGCCACATCTTCACGGCCTGCGTGAGCGCCACATATGAGACCAGTGTGACCGCCAGAAAAGGCCAATAGAGGAGAGGCAGCGGAGAGAACCCCAAGTAGCGTCCGAGAGACGTGAACGGCAACCCGATGCCGATCGCCATGATGCTGACACTCATGATCACGACGAACCAGGAAGGTCGGCTCTGCAAGAACGGAATCTTGTTGGTGCGAATGATGTGGATGATCAGAGTCTGGGTCAGCAGGCTCTCTACGAACCAGCCAGTCTGAAACAGACTCTGACTATGCGCCGCGACTTCCGGTGTCGACACGTCCCAACACTTGAAGACATAGAGCATGACCAGGTAAGTCGAGTAGTCGAAGATCGAAGAGCAGGGACCGATGAACAGGATGAAGCGCGTCAGCTCCTTCATGTCCCAGACACGTGGTTTTTCGATCTGGTCGGCGTCGACTGCGTCTGTCGGAATGGCAGTCTGGCTCATGTCGTAGAGCAAGTTGTTGGCGAGGATCTGGACCGGCCGCATGGGAAGGAACGGAACGAACACACTGGCGCCCAGCACGCTGAACATGTTGCCGAAGTTGCTCGAAGCGCCCATGCGCACGTACTTGATCACATTCGAGAAGACCTTCCTCCCTTCGATCACCCCTTCGTCCAGCACCAGAAGTGATCGCTCGAGCAAGATCATGTCGGCAGACTCTTTGGCGATGTCCACCGCACTGTCGACACTGATGCCAACATCCGCGGCATGCAGACCAGGCGCGTCGTTGATGCCATCACCCAAAAAGCCGACAGTGTGTTTGTTCGACTGAAGTGCCCTGATGATGCGCTGTTTGTGAGCTGGTGAGACGCGCGCGAAGAGAGTCGTGGTCTCTGCGGCCGCTGCAAGATCGACGTCCGACATCGTCTCGACTGCGCTACCCAGGAGAACGACATCGACCGGAAGTCCAACGTCCTTGCATACCTTCCGGGCCACGAGGTCGTTGTCGCCTGTGATGACTTTGACCGACACACCATGGCGCTGGAGTGCGGCGATGGCAGCAGCCGCGGTCTCTTTGGGAGGATCAAGGAAGGCGACGTAGCCCTGGAGGATCAGTTCTGCTTCGTCTGCCTTCCCATAGTTCCCCCTAGGCTCGACTTCCTTGGTGGCGATCGCGAGGACGCGAAATCCTTCCGCGCTCAGTCGTTGGTATTCCTTCTCGAGTCCTTCGATGTGAGCGTGGTCCATCGAATCCAACTTCCCATCCAAGGTGAAGCTCGCGCACTTGGGAAAGATCGCCTCGGGGGCTCCCTTGGAGATGATGAGGTCTTTGCCTTCGGGTGTGCGAACGACGACCGACATGATGCGCCGCTCGAAGTCGAACGGGATCTCGTCGACCTTGGCCATGTCGGGAACGCGCGCGTGAGCGTGAGTCTCTTCGTGCGCCAATACGGCTCGATCAAGGGCGTTTTTGAGCCCGCTTTGGAAGTGACTGTTGACGTATGCGAGCGAGAGCACCTTGAGATCGTCATGGAGCGTGACGTCGCAGTAACGCTCGAGGACGATCTCGTCTCGAGTCAGAGTGCCGGTCTTGTCGGTGCACAACACATCCATCGCGCCCAGGTTTTGGATGGCATTGATGTGCTTGACGATGACCTTCTTCTTGCCCATCGCGACGGCCCCCTTGGAGAGGCACACGGTCACGATCATCGGAAGCATCTCGGGAGTCAGGCCCACGGCCACTGCGATCGCGAAGAAGAACGCTTCTCTCCACGAACCCTTGGTCACGCCATTGATGACGAACACCAGCGGAACGAGCACCGCCATGAAGCGGAGGATCAACCATGTGAAGCGAGAGATGCCTCGGTCGAACGCAGTCTCGACTGGGGGCTCTTGGATCGACTGGGCAATGCCTCCCAGGTAGGTCTCTTTGCCTGTCGCCACCACGACCGCAGTCGCAGACCCGCTCGCCACACTGGTGCCGAGGAAGGCGACCGTGGTCAGCTCCAGTGTCGAGGTTTGACCAGCCCGCGTAGCGGACGTGCCG
Organism: Myxococcales bacterium; assembly: GCA_043785265.1. Taxonomy (GTDB): domain Bacteria; phylum Myxococcota_A; class Polyangia; order Polyangiales; family Polyangiaceae; genus JANYHY01. The sequence goes on from JAYVXK010001164.1 coordinate 2,141, forward strand.
TCCACGAACTTCTCGACTGGGAAGCTCTCCCCAGTCAGCGAGCCTTGGACCACGAACAAGTCCTTGGCGACCACGAAGCGCACGTCACCTGGGATCATGTCGCCAGCCGCGAGCTGCACCACGTCTCCAGGGACGAGCAGTGCGACTGGGATCTCTTGCGGCGGTCCGCCTCGCAGTACGGTGGCGTTCACGGAGATCATCGCTTTGAGTTTGGCAGCGGCGCTCGAGGCTTTCGCCTCTTGAAACAGCTTCAAACCCACGCTCAATGCGATCATGAGAAGCATCATGAATCCCGCGCGCGGATCACCTGTCGCAAACGATACGGTCGACAGCACTGCCAAGAGCACGACCAGCGGATTGAGCACCGCGTGCCAGAGCAACTTCCAGAGGCTGGGCCGCTGGTCCTTCGCCAACACATTGGGCCCATGCTCCGCGAGCCGAGACTTCGCTTCGTCGGAAGTCAGTCCGGAAGCGCGAGTCTGGAGACGCGCATAAACCGAGGCTGGGTCGAGCCCCGCCGCCTCCACGAGGTTCTTGGATACGACAATGACCGGCTTGCCTTGGCTGGAAGCAAGAAGCTTTTTCGGAAGGACTCCAGACATCCTAAGCCAGCCCCCACCCAGCCTCCCCCATGTTCATGGGGGAGGAGCAGAAGCAATCATCGCGGTCGTGACTCTTCTCCTCCCCCATGAACATGGGGGAGGTCGGGAGGGGGCTGACCTGCGGTAGTACTAACGCGTGAGGCCTTGCATGCGATCGGTCGCGTGGAAGTACGTTCGGGCGTAGGCCGCGATCTGCGCGTCGGTCGGATGGTCGACGGTCTCTACGCCGACGATGCGGTGTTCGAGTTTGGGATCGTGTCCGTGTACGTACTTCAAGAACTGCAGCTTCGCAGTCGACGGGCCGACGACGAGCACTTGATCGGACGAGTCGAGCGCTCGAGCGACTTCATGGAAGAAACGCTTCGCGTCGTCAGGATGGTTCTTCTCGGCGGCGTTGTGATCGGGGTGACGCTTCACGTGATGACGGGGAGCTTTGAGCGTCGACTCATCGAAAGTGTCGCGTCCGATCTCGAATATGCGCGCTTCGTGGTGATCGAGCCAGACAGCGACGTGGTGCTTCGGGGTGGAGGTCATGCTCGTGTGTGTACCATCAAAGAGGCGAAGGGCTCGCTTCTCACTGTGGCATTTCTGCTCAGGCCATTGCGCGCGTCCTGGCGGAGGCAGACGCTACGGCATGCCGCAGGAAACACTGAGTCGCGAAGAAATCGCCAACATGGACGCCTATTGGCGCGCGGCGAACTACCTCACGGTGGGTCAGATTTATCTTCTCCAGAATCCGCTCCTGGCTGAGCCGCTTCGTGTCGAAGACATCAAGCCGCGCCTCTTGGGCCACTGGGGGACTTCGCCTGGATTGAATCTCCTCTATGTGCATCTCAATCGAATCATCCGACAACTGGATGCCAACGTCCTCTACTTGGCTGGGCCTGGGCACGGCGGTCCAGCCATCCTCGCGAATGTGTACTTGGAAGGGACCTACTCGGAGGTCTACCCGGAAGTATCGGAAGACACGCGCGGGATGGAGCGCTTGTTCCGTCAGTTTTCGACACCGGGTGGAGTGCCCAGTCACGTGGGACCTTCCACTCCTGGATCGATCCACGAAGGCGGCGAGCTTGGGTATGTGCTCACGCATGCCTTTGGTGCAGTGTTCGACAACCCAGACCTCGTCGCAGTCGCGGTGGTGGGAGATGGCGAAGCAGAGACTGGGCCGCTCGAAGGATCCTGGAAGGGCATTCGGTTCGTGAATGCGGCGCGAGACGGAGCGGTACTTCCGGTCTTGCATTTGAACGGTTACAAGATCGCTGGGCCGACGGTGCTTGGCCGCGCGAGCGACGAGTCGGTGAAGAGTCTGCTCGAGGGCCATGGCTACGAAGTGCATTTCGTGGCTGGAAACGAGCCGCTCGAGGTGCACCAGGCGTTGGCGACGGCTCTCGACCGATGCTTCGCCAGCATCCGTGCAATTCAAAATGCAGCGCGCACTCGTGGTGTTCGCGGCACGCCTCGCTGGCCTGCGCTCGTGCTCCGGACTCCCAAGGGTTGGACTGGGCCGAAGGCGCATCATGGTGTTCCGCTCGAAGGGACCTTCCGGTCGCACCAAGTTCCACTCTCCGATGTACGGAAGGATCCTTCCCAGCTGGCCGCGCTCGAGAAGTGGATGCGCAGTTACGAACCCGAGCGTCTCTTCGACTCACGCGGACAACTCTTGGCGCCCTTGCGAGAACTCGCGCCTCGAGGACTGCGGCGCATGGGAGCGAACCCACATGCGAACGGTCTTGTGACGGTGCTCGATGTTCCAGACTTCAGTACGTATGAAGTTCCGGTCGTCACCCCGGGGTCTGAGTTTCACGAGTCGACCCGTCCGCTCGGAGACATGCTTCGCGATCTCTACACGCGCAATCCGAACACGTTCCGTCTCTTCTGTCCCGACGAGACGAACTCGAATCGGCTGGGGGCGGTGTTCGAAGTCGACAACCGGTGCTTCCAAGAGCCGACGATTCCGATCGACGATCATGTCTCTTCGGAGGGACGCGTGATGGAGGTCCTGAGCGAGCACACCTGCCAAGGCTGGCTCGAAGGGTACTTGCTCACGGGCCGTCACGGTCTGTTCGCGACCTACGAAGCGTTCGCGTTGATCGTGGCGTCGATGGCCACGCAGCACGCCAAGTGGATTGAAATGACGGCGTGTTTACCGTGGCGCGCACCAGTTGCATCTCTCAACTACCTGCTCACTTCCACCTGCTGGAGAAACGATCACAACGGCTTCAGTCATCAAGGCCCGGGCTTCATGGATACGATCATCTCGAAGAAGGGAACCGTTGCGCGCGTGTACCTTCCCCCGGATGCGAACTGCCTCTTGTCGGTGGCTGATCATTGTTTTCGAAGCAAGAACTACGTCAACCTGATGATCATCGACAAGCAGCCTCAGCTCCAGTGGCTCGACATGAAGTCGGCTCGCGAACATTGTGCGCGCGGCGCGTCGACATGGGAGTGGGCCGGCAACGCTGGGGCCGAAGAGCCGGATGTCGTTCTCGCGTGCGCAGGCGATGTCTCGACTCTGGAGACAGTCGCAGCCGCAGAGTGGCTCCGCAAGAACGCACCAGCGCTGCGTGTGCGTCTGGTGAACATCGTCGACTTGATGACGTTGTTCTCACCGCGCGAACATCCCCACGGAATGCAGGAGGACGCGTTCACCGCGCTCTTTACTCGAGACACCCACGTGGTATTTTCGTTTCACGGTTACCCAGGGGCAGTACACCAACTGATCCATGGTCGACCCAATTCGCAACGCTTTCATGTGCGCGGATACAAAGAAGAAGGCACCACCACCACCCCGTTCGACATGGTCGTGCTCAACGAGACCAGTCGCTTTCACATCGCGATGGACGCCATTCGTCGCTCACGGCGCCCCCTAAAAGACGCCACAGAACTCACCGATGCTTGCCTGGGCCTGCTGAGTCGACACCAGCAGTACGTGGCCAAGCACTTCGAAGACATGCCTGAGATTCGTGATTGGACTTGGACCGGATGACGGATGTTCTGACGCTCAACTGCGGCTCGTCGTCTCTCAAGTACGCGCTCTTCCGAGACGAGGAGGTCCTGGCGCGCGGAGCGATGAAGGTGGGCGCGGGACAGACTTCCGATCATGCCGCTGCTGTGCACGCTGTGTTCGACGAACTGCGCACGCGTGGTCTGGGTCGACCGAGCGCCGTGGGTCATCGCATCGTGCATGGAGGTCCCAGCCACACACGGCCCGAGCGAGTGAGCGGATCACTCTTGGCGTCGCTCGAGCACGTCATCCCGTTTGCGCCACTTCACCTTCCTGCGGAGCTCCGGGCGATCGACGCGGTGACCGAACGCTTCGACGATCTTCCCCAGGTAGTTTGTTTCGACACGGCCTTCCACCGGACACTTCCCGAGCGTGCCGCGCGTTTTGCGCTGCCAGCCGTTCTGTACGATGCGGGCATCAAACGATACGGTTTTCACGGGCTTTCCTACGAATATGTCGCGCAGTCACTCGGACCGGAGTCTCTGCACAAGGCCGTGTTCGCACACCTAGGGAGTGGAGCGAGCATGGCTGCGGTGCTCGATGGCAAATCGATCGACACCACCATGGGCTTTACTCCGACTGGAGGTCTGGTGATGGGCACGCGGTCGGGGGACCTCGACCCAGGGTTGATGGTCTACCTGCTCGATCATCGCGAGTGCACCGTGCGCGACCTCGATCGTCTGGTCAATCAGGAGGCTGGGCTGCTGGGCCTCTCGGGCACGACTTCCAGCATGGAACAACTTCTCGAACAGCGAGCGACGGATGCGCGCGCGGCATTGGCAGTCGAGGTGTTTTGCTACCAGGCGCGCAAGTGGATTGGTGCGTTCGCGGCTGCGCTTGGAGGAATCGAGACACTGGTGTTCACTGGCGGGATTGGCGAACACTCGGCAGTGGTGCGCGAAGAGATCTGCCGCGGTCTGGAGCACCTAGGAGTCGCGATCGATGGCGCGCGCAACACTGGGGGCGAGAGGATCATCAGTACGGCTGAAAGCAGGTGCGCGGTGCATGTCGTGCGCACGGACGAAGAACGGATGATCGCGCGCCACACGCGCCGCGTTCTGGGGCTGGGCTGATCACGCGCGTTCGCGAATCACTGCTCGAAGCAGTAGAAATGCAGGTTCAGATTGCAAGACCCATAGCTGTTGTCGGTCCACTTGCTGTCGGTCGCTGTCGTGTCGCCATACGAGCCAAAGTTGCCAGGTGGGTCCTTCCAGTTGTTGCAGTTACTCCCGTTTGGGTTCACCGGGATCAGGGTGCCATCCGGAGCAGTATCGCTCCAGGCATAGGTGGCGCCACCGACCGCCCCTCCGGTTTCGGTTCGGTTGATCGCGAACGCGATCGATCCGCTCGTGAGGTTCGTCCAGTCAGCTGCGATGGGTGAGCCGTCCATGCGCAAGTAGGGTGCCTTCGACTTGGTGAAACGTACGGAAGGCGAGGTGGTGTCGTCACTGACCCAGGCTTTGTAGTTGCCATCCAGGCCGGCGGCGATCGCGAGGTTTTGGCAATTCACATCGAAGCCAAGTGCGCTGCCGCTGGGCACGCCGCCGGTACGTGTGCTGGACGATACGAAGACGCGCTTCTTGCAATCTCCACTCACACACTCCTTGCTGGGACAAATGTGATTGCAGCTTCCGCAGTTTTCTTTGTCGGTGCTCAGATCGACACATTTGTTTGCGCCGCCATCGCCACCGCATTGCGTGAGCCCGGAACACGCGCCCGCATCCACGACGCCCGTGTCGTTCGGAGCGCCGTCTCCTGCGCTCGAGGTGTCCTTCGAGGCATCCTGCGGTGGGGCCGAGCTGTCGACCGTCGCGGGCGAGTCACCCACGCAAGCCAGCAGAGCAAACGCAGCCAGTGAGATGAACGCGACGCGAGTCGAAGAGGGCTTCATTGGATGCAGAGAATTGCATGCATTCAAATCAAAGCGCAAATCAGTTTCGATCGGTGAGGAGCCCGTCTCGACATTGGGCTCGTCTACCGCAAGCTTGGGGACGAAGCTTCGGGCAGAGAAAGAGGCGTGGATGGGATTTGAACCCACGTATGTCGGTTTTGCAAACCGATGCCTAACCACTTGGCTACCACGCCGTGGTGGGGCGGAAGTGTCTAGCCGCTTGCGGCATCTTCCGCAAGCACTGCGCGAAATGTCCCGCGTGGAACGAAGAAGTGGATCGATCTCGTGTTCGATCAAACTGATTCCATCAGTCGAGTGGCGGCACCTGCGCGCAAGCGATACCCTTAGGCCATGCATCGATTCGTATTCTTCTCTGCACTCGTCATCACCACTGCGTGCAGCAGTCCTTCCACGCAGTGCTTCAACTCACCACCTCTGGACGTGCGCGTCCTCGATGGTGTCAGTGGCACGCCTCTGTGCGATGCGCAGGTAACAGTGAACGGCGCCACGGTCACCAGTGTTGGAGATGCGACGAACTGTTCTTATGGCTGGCCCGCGAGCATCTCGCCGCGCGCGAACGATCACTACACTGTGGATGTGGCGCACGCGGGATACCAGCCGATGCACAAAGAGGGGACGTTGCCTGGGCAGGCAGACTGCATCACGCCGACGACGCGTTACGACTTGCGACTGTCCAAGTAGCCGCGTCCGTTTCCGTCCCCGTTCGCCGTCCCCGCACCCGCTCCCGTCCCCGCCCCCGTCCCCGCACCCGCTCCCGTCCCCGTCCCCGCACCCGCTCCCGTCCCCGCACCCGCTCCCGTCCCCGTCCCGGTCCCCGCTCCTGTCCCCGTCCCCGCTTCCTACGTCGTTAGTTTCGCCGCGTCGGTTGGCGCTTGCTTCCAATCCGCGAGAAACTCGATCTCCTCTGGTGTCGACTCGCGGCCCAGGATGGTGTTCCGATGAGGGAAGCGTCCGAAGCGCGCGATCACGTCGCGATACTTCCGAGTCTGCCCAACGCCCATTCCGTACAACGGCCGCATGTCGGGAGGCGCGGCCTCGACGAGGAGCGCGAACTCGACAATCGCGCGTTCCTGGTGCGCCAGGGTCTCCGAGTGCACGATCGGCATCAACGCGAAGTGCCGTTCTTCGATGGGTAGCGCGTGGGTTCGTCCCGCCTCAAGTGCTTCGAGCGCCAGTGTCTGGGCCCAGACATCTCCTGCATACATGCGCGGGTTGTCGCGCAGCACGTTGCGCGTGAACTGATCGAGCGTGATCACCAACGCGAGCCAGCCCTTCGGTTGCTCAAGCCACCCATCGAGGCGCCCGTCGATCGCGTCCTCGACGCATTGACCAAACCGCTGCTTCGTCTCCGCATCCATCTCAGGCCCGCCCTGAAACCAACGCCGCATCTTGGGCTTCAGCGTCTCGAAACTGGTCGCAGGCTCACCAAACCAAAACTGCAGCACGTCGTCGGGAGTGGGGGCGCTCATCGCGTGGAGGCTAGCAGGGAAGAAGAAGACCGGGAGCGGGAACGGCGAACGGGGACGGGAGCGGGACGGGCGCGGGAGCGGGGACCGGCACGGGGACGGGGCCGGGGACGCGGACGGCGACGGGGACGGCGACGGCGGACGGCGACGGCGACGGGGGACGGGGACGGCGGACGGCTCAGTCGGGTGCGCTTGCGTCCATCACTGCAGTCGCTGGCGCGGCGTCGAGGCCTTCGATCTCGTACTCCGGGGGTGGCCCCTTCGGAAGTGCCTGGGGCGCACCACAGCAAACAAACGCAAACGCAACCCACGCGAAGAGAATGAAACGCACGAGTCGGACTCTAGATCAGCGAGCACAATTGTGGAACATCTCGAAGGCCTGGGCCACGCAACACTGCTGCCGCAGGAAGCGAGTTTGGGTCTATTCCCAAAATCGCGAACTCCGGCAGCAGTGTTAGTTAGCGCACTTCATCGAGCTCGGGATGCGCCGCGCGCACGGGGGTGAGAAGTCCGAATGCGACGATGCCCAGCATGATCAGTCCCGAGATGCCGATGACTTTGCTCGCACCTTCGATCGATGCCGCGTACGTGCCGAGAGCCGCGCCGAGTGGGACCATGGTGGCGGTGAACATCCAGAATGCACTCGTCACCCGACCGAGCAAATGATCTGGCGTGATGAGTTGACGCAGAGACATCGAACTCACACCGCGGAGCATCATCGCCGCGCAAAGCAACGCGCCCGCGCAGACCGTGGTGGGCACGGACGGAAAGACTCCGATGATCATCATGCCGACGCCTTGGATCGCTGTTCCGCCTAAAAAACAGGCTCCAAAGCCAAGTCGCTTCCGAATGGTCGGTGCGAGCACGGCTCCGAATACTGCGCCCAACGCGCCGAGTCCGAGCACCACGCCCACGGTGGTGTCGTTGCTCGCAAAGTCGTGTTTGAGCATGTAGATGATGAGGTCGAACAAGCTCGCGTCGAGCACACCCGTCAACAC
>JAYVXK010001165.1:0-10103 GCA_043785265.1 Myxococcales bacterium
CGTCATCGAACCCAGGTGCTGGTCGTCACTCCTGTTGCCGCTCCGCCCCCTCGCCGACCGGAAGTCGAGCATCACGAGGGCAAGCACGAGGGCGAGCACGACAACGAACATGAACATGATCACGAGCACGGGCACCACTGAGGGCCCTAACGTGTCACCTTCAAGGTGCCGCACTGATGTTGCAGTTCTAGATCACTGACGTGATTTGGGATCAGGGTGGACGAACCGTTCCCACCAGCTTTTCCCAAATCCCTCTCACACGAACGCGCACCTCTACCCGGCCTCTACCCGGCCCCTGCCGATTCCATATTGATCGCGAGTGGGCGTGGTCGGGTCGGTCAAGCCCTGACGCGCACGCCCTGCGCCAGCGCGGACACCAACTGACCAACCCGACCACACCACTCGCTCACGTCTTCCTCATCACAATCTGATCGCCTATCACGTCGCGGTCGATTGATTGACCGCTCCTATGGTGAGCGGTCAGGGTCAGGCAGCGGTGCGCGAAGAAGGTAAGACGGCGGGAGCGGTCAGGGTTAGGTGTTCCGGACGCGCGCCGTGATTCAGTCCGGGCCAGCGTCTGGCCCACCATCGACGCAGTAGCCGGCGTGCGAAACTCTTGTCGGGAAGTACCCCGAGGGCGCGGTGCAATCCGTCGACGTGTTCCCCACGCAGTCGCAGTAGGAGGCCGCTTTGCAGCGCGGTGAAAACGGTGCGGGCAAGAAACACGTGCCCTTCGCAGTTCCACACCCATCCGCGATCGCGAAGTAACACCTGCTGTTGCCTGGGCAGTCGGAAGTGGATGCGCATGGTCCAGCAGGCGCGGCGTCATACGCGAACGGATCGGACACACCCGCGTCCATTGGTGGCGAACTGTTGCTGGCGCACGCAATGAAGATGGGTGCGCAAAAGAGTGAAACGAGGAGAGAGCGGTGCACGCTGAACTTTCGCACACTCCGCTTTCGATGACCAAGCGACAAGCGGTCCGCTCATGAGACGGTCGCGATCCACGCTGCGTGGCGTTCGAGTCTTCGAGGATCCAAGCACGAGCAAAACCTCGCGTGTTGCCACGACTCGCGACCCGCCGCGAGTGCCACTGCTCGGCTGTATTTAGCCTCCGTTGCGATCGACGAGCTTTCGACGCGCGTTCGCGCCGTTTGGTATGCCCGTCGCAGTGTGGCGGTCATGCGCATCTATCTCGCCGGCCCAGTCGCCGCTCTCGCTCTCAGTCTCACCGCGTGCGGGGGTTCCCCAGACTCGGCCTCGTCGTCGCACCAGGCAGTCACTCAGGTGTGCGGCGTTTCCGCGAATGGACCTGTGCAAGGAGTGGATGTTTCGGTCTACCAGGGCAACTTCAACTGGTCGGGGGCAGGCGTCGAGTTCGGGTACGCGCGCATCGGTGACGGCACTGGCTACATCGACTCCACGTTCGACGCGAACTGGGCCAACATGAAGTCGGCCGGGGTGCTTCGCGGCGCGTATCAGTTCTTCGAACCGAGCGAGAACGAAGTCACACAAGCCAACATGATGGTGGCCAAGGTCGGCAAGCTGGGTCGAGGTGACTTGCCCGCGATGATCGACGTCGAAGCCACCGGAGGTCAATCGCCCGCCACCATCGCCGCGAAGGTTCGCCACTGGCTTCAGATCGTGGAAGCAGGCACTGGCAAGCGACCGTTCATCTACACAGGGTCCTACTTCTGGGAAGGGAATGTTCAGGACACCACCTTCGGCAACTACCCCATCTGGATCGCCGCGTACGGTCCCAAGTGCCCCTCGCTTCCTCCGGGTTGGAACAACTGGTTGATGTGGCAGTACAGCGACGGAAACGGCAAGCTCGACCACGATGTGTTCAACGGATCGCTCGCCGAACTGAAGGCTCTCGCAGGTGACAGCGAGGGTGCGGTAGGCCTTCGAGAATGGGCCTTCCAAGCGAACACCAGTAGCCTCTGGACCGTAGGCGAAGCAGGCAACACGGACCGGCAACTGGGGATGATGGCAGACACGAGTCCCAGCATCACCGCGCTCTCCGGCGGTGGATTCGAGGCAGCGTTTCAAGCCAACACAGGAAGTTTGTGGACCACCGGAAGTGCAGGTACTTCCGATTGGCAGCTCGGGATGATGCCAGGCACCAGTCCAAGCATTGCAGCACTCGCGGGAGGTGGCTTCGAGGTCGCCTTCCAGGCCAACACCGGAAGTTTGTGGACCGTCGGCGACGCCGGAAACACCGACTGGAAGCTGGGCATGATGGCAGGCACCAGTCCAAGCATCGCAGCACTTCCAGGCGGCGGGTTCGAGGTCGCATTCGAAGCGAACACGACCAACCTGTGGACGGTAGGAAGTGCGGGCAACAGCGACTGGCAGCTCGGCATGATGCCCGGCACGAGTCCCAGCATCACAGGACTTCCAGCGGGTGGCTTCGAGGTCGCCTTCCAGGCCAACACCGGCAGTCTATGGACGGTAGGAAGTGCGGGCGACAGAGACTGGCAGCTCGGAATGATGGCGGGCACGAGCCCAAGCATCGCAGCCCTTCCGGCAGGTGGCTTCGAGGTCGCCTTCCAGGCAAACACCAGCAACCTATGGACTGTCGGCGACGGCGGGGACACTGACTGGCAGCTCGGCATGATGAAGGGCACGAGCCCAGCCATCATCGGGTTGCCTGGGGGTGGATTCGAAGCGGCGTTCCAGGCGAACACCACCAGCCTATGGACCGCAGGCACGCCAGGTGTGCGCGATTGGCAATTGGGGATGAGAACTGGAACGAGCCCCTCGGGGACCTAGGCAGTCACAGAACCCTTGCGACCGAGCGCGTTTCGCGGTGTCCTTCGGGTGTGATCCTCCGCGCCCGACTTCAATTCCTTTCCGCCATCGCCGCTGGACTCGCGAGCTGTCATCCGGACACACCTCCGCGTGGCGACGTAACCCCAGTCTCCATCCCGCTGGGTGTCCCAGCCTCCGCTCAACCGAGCGCGACGGCGGTTGCTCCAATCGTGACTTCCGCTCCGACGATCGCGACTTCGGTTGCTCCGATCGTGAGTTCCGTCCCTCCCGTGCCAAGCGCCACTGCATCCGCAACTGTCGTCGCTGTGAACCCGCCGCCATCGAGGCTCACGCACTGCCCGTCTGGCGAGAAGCTTCAGCACCCGTGCTTTGCGGTCAGGTCGACGCCAAGCACTGGTGGCAATGTTGGCTCACCCAAAGAGCCGTACAACACTTGGGACAAGAACGGTTGCTTCCAACCGAACGAGATCCGCGGCGCGTGCAACGGCATCTCGAAGTCGACAGGTCCGTTCTTCCGAGGTGGGCAGTGCTGCTTCGACGTCTGCCAGGGCATGCCTGCACCATGTGGCAGACCTTTCGTCGTGCATGGCCAAGCGCGTGTCGCGGATGTGGTCACGCGCACCGACTGGATCGCTTCGCCCATCGGACTCGACGACGGAGGAAGACTTCGCTCAGAAGCTGCTCGCGCTTGGCGTGAAGATGCCGCTCAAGAGCATGCGTCCATCGCATCTTTTGCACGACTCTCGCTCGAGCTGCTCGCCCACGGCGCACCTCCGACTCTTGTCGCCGCTGCGCACCAAGCTGCGCTCGACGAGGTGGACCACGCGCGTGTTTGCTTTGCGATCGCGACCGAACTCTCTGGCGCTGCGGTGGCGCTCGGTCCTGCACCCCTTTCGCTCGAAGGACTCTCACTCGACGGTGATCTCGTTTCGCTTGCGGTTCGGGCCGCCACCGAAGGTTGCGTCGGAGAGACGATCGCAGCGCTCGCTTTGTCGCGCGCAGCGGCGTCGTGCGATTCACCCGCCCTCGCTGCGAAACTCTCGAAAATGGCCGACGACGAACTCGCACATGCTGCGCTGGCCTGGCAATGCGTTGCCTGGGCCTGGGGCCGCATCGATGCTCATGAGCGTGACGCTGTTGCAAGAGCACTCACGGTCGGTGAAGTCGACGCAGCTTTGGTCGGCGCGAGCGACGCCCCAGGGTGGCGCAGGCTGGGTCGGCTCACCCGTGATGACATGAGAGAAGTGGTGACCTCAGCGCGCACCCTCATCGACGAAGCGAAGACGCAACTCGTCTAGCTCCCGTCCCCGCTCCCGTCTCCCGTCCCCGCTCCCGCTCCCGTCCCTGTCCCCGCTCCCGTCCCTGTCCCCGCTCCCGCTCCCGTCTCCGCAGGATCTTCCCAATGCCTCTCTTCGGTTCCGGTGTCGAGCAGTGGGCTGCGCTCGCGACGGCGCTTCGGCTCTCGCCGTTCGAGCCCACGGCGAGCTACTGCTACGGCACCAGCTTCCGGCAGATGAAGCGCGCGCTCGGCGTCCCTGCCGGTTCGCCGCCCAAGTTTTCTCACTGGCTCTACGGCGTGCGCAACGGCGTCGAGATCATCGTACTCACCTTCGACGTCGGGAGCGGCAGCAGCGCTCGGACCTACACGGGTGTGGTCGCGCGCATCGATCCGCCCTTGTTTTTAGGGCTACGCGTGAGTGAACACAACGCACTCGCGCAGCTGTTTGGGACGACTGATGTCAAGTTTGGTGATCCGCGCATCGATGCGAAACTTGATCTGTCGGCGTTCGATGCGACCCGCGCTGTTGCTCTGCTCTCTCCACACGACATGGCTGGGCGCGCGCTCCTGGAGCACACGCTCAAGCTCTTGCCACGTGGGATGCGCGTGTCGGACTCGGTCGTGGTCTTGGCCGAAGAAGGAACGCTGACCGATCCTCACAAGATCGATCCTCTCGCCAACGAGGCTGCGACCCTCGCGACCGAGTACGCGGCGCGACGACGCGCGTTGCCCGACACTCGCGCCGAAGTCGCGCTGCACAACGAATGGGCGACGTTCGCAGACGCCCACCGGTTCCAGTTCGACCCACAGCGCATGAAGCTCGACGGAAACATCGGAGGCTCATCGGTCGAGATGGCTATCGAGACAGAAGGTCAGGTCGCTCGAACGACTGTGACCGTACGGTTCCCCACGCCGTTGTCGGTCGCGTTCACGGCGCGTCGCACCAGCCTTCCTGGTTTTTTGCAGGGGCTGTTTCATCAAGACATCAAGATCGGTCACCCCCAGTTCGACGAGATGTTCGCGATCACCGGCTACCCAGAAGCGCATGTGCGCGCGCTGCTCGCAAAACCAGAGTTCTGCGCGATGCTGACGCACGTGGGCGCGCGCACGACCGAGGTGCAACTCAATCACACGCAGCTTCACTTCAGCTTGCCGGGCGCGTGCGGGTCGTCGGCTCAATTGTTCGAATTTGCAACGATGGCGCAAACCGCAACGACATCCTTCTTTGGGACGGTAGACGCGATGAGACCGTATCGCTGAAGTGGCGCCGATCAGCTATTTCTCGTGACTGGGGTCACGATGATTTTGGTCGTCGCTTGATCGCTTGACGTCCGGACGCGAACGCAAATCGTTCCAATCATTGGGCGTGGCAGGTGTCTTTCGAACTGTAAGGTCTTCGAGACGGTCGCGTTCTCGTTGTCCACACGGAGGACACTCATGCGTCTACGCCACCTCGCGCTCACACCATTTTTTCTCCTCGCCTGCAGCGAGAATCGCTTCGGTCCAACGAGCGCCGCGGCACCGTCCTACTCCCCCTCACCCATGCAAGAGATGGCTTCCACGCCCGAGCCTGCCTCGGGTACGGAGAAGTTCAAAGACTATGGCGTCAACCCGATGACCGATGCGAGTGTCGACCGACTCTCGACGTTTGCCATCGATGTCGATACAGCCAGCTACACGATCTCACGTCGCAAGTTGGTGGAAGGATCGCTGCCGCCTTATGCAGCGGTGCGTACCGAAGAGTATGTGAACTTCTTCGACTACGGATATTCGACACCTGCCAAAGGATCGTTTTCAGTCGATATCGCTTCTGCCCCTTCGCCACTCACGCAAGGCCACACGGTGTTTCGCGTGGGCATCCAAGGCAAGCGCGTGAGCGCGGCCGAGCGAAAGCTTGTCCATCTGGTGTACCTGGTCGACACGAGCGGCTCGATGAACGCCCCCGATCGCATCGGACTGGCTCAATCCAGCCTCCGCATGCTCACGAACACCTTGAAGCCTGGCGACACCGTCGCGCTCTGCACTTACGCCGGCAACGTCCGCGAAGTCCTCGCACCGACAGGCGTCGAGCAGAAGACCAAGATCTTGGCAGCGATTGACGACCTCACGGCTGGTGGATCCACTGCGATGTCGAGCGGCATCGAGCTCGCGTACAAACTCGCGAGCAAGACACTCGTGCCCAATGAGGTCAGTCGCGTGGTGGTCCTCTCGGACGGCGACGCCAATGTCGGCAACACCAATCACGACGACATCTTGAAGTCGATTGCTCAATACAAAGACAAGGGCATCACACTGAGTACCGTCGGCTTTGGGTCAGGCAACTACCAAGACGTGATGATGGAGCAACTCGCTGACAAGGGCGACGGCAACTATGTGTACATCGACTCGGAGGCGCAAGCGCGCCACGTGTTTGGCGAAGCGACGGATGGTCTACTTCAGGTGATTGCACGCGACGTGAAGGTGCAAGTGGACTTCGATCCGAGTGTCGTCAAAGAGTACAGGTTGATGGGCTACGAAAATCGCGACGTCGCCGACAAGGACTTCCGCAACGATCGCCTCGACGGTGGCGAAGTGGGAGCCGGCCACTCGGTCACTGCGCTCTACGACGTCGTCCTCAAACCAGACCCTAAGGTTAGCGCGATGGTCGTGCACCTTAGGTACAAAGGTCCCAATGGCGAACAAGCCACCGAACAAGAGTTCCCGGTGTCTGCCACTTACGCGCGCTTCGACGACGCCCCCGCCAGTCTCCGCTTCGCGACCGCAGTCGCCTCGTTCGCGGACGTCCTAAAACAGAGCCCTTACGCTCATGACTGGAAACTCACCGACATCGCCAACATCGCCCACGCATCGACCGAAAACAAACCCGAGCGGGTGGAATTCGTCGCTCTCATCGGCAAAGCCCACGAACTCAACGCAGGTGCAACGGCTCTCGCGAAATAGTCCCCTTTACCTGAAGCACCTTCATGGCCATCATCAACGCACCTTGTGTCCGCACTGTCGCCAGAACGCTCCTCTCGTTTACCGCGGCATCGCGGCCTACTGCACCGCTTGCAACCGACCGCGTCTCCCTCTCACGGAGCGCAGCATCAACCTCG
The DNA here is from genome assembly GCA_043785265.1 of Myxococcales bacterium. Classification (GTDB taxonomy): domain Bacteria; phylum Myxococcota_A; class Polyangia; order Polyangiales; family Polyangiaceae; genus JANYHY01. The sequence continues at coordinate 7,150 of JAYVXK010001165.1, forward strand.
CGGGACAGCCTTCGCAGATCGGCGGGACACTCGCGCGCGTGATGGGCTGGCTCGTGTTGATCGGCGGGCTCTTCCTGTCGCTCGCGCTGCTCGGCATTCTCATCGCGATCTTTCCGGAGAGTGTCGCAGGCTTCATCGTCGGCGGCGGCGCAGCTTTGGCAACGGGACTCTTGAGCTGGCTCTTTTTGCGCGGCGGCAAAAACCTGAAAGCAGACGGCAAGGACGCAGAGAAGAACGCGCGTGTGTCGGCGATCTACGCGATGGCACCGATTCGTCATGGTCTCTTGCGCGCGAGTGACGTGGCTGTGGCACTCCAAATCACCGCCGACGCGGCAGACGCACTGTTGACGGATCTGGCCAAAACGCAGTCGGATCATGTGTCTCTCGAGATCGACGAACAGGGCGGCCTCTATTACCGAGTCGATCCGTCGGGTCGAGTCCAGATGCGTGTCGAGACCATCCCAAGTGCGCGCGTCCGTGTGGACGAACAACCTAAGGGATCTAAGGGTTCGGTTCCGCAGGGTGAGGTCATCGACGCGGAACTAAGCGACCCGCACGATCGGGCGCGCAGACACGCGCAGAGGTAGAGTTTGGAGGGTCTCGCGCGGGCCCAGAAATTTTCAGAAGCTGCGCCTGACCCATGATAAGCAGCACCACGTGCGCAAGACTCTCATGGTCCTCGTGCTGCTGGCTGCCACGCCGGCTCTTGCACAAGATCGCAACGTCCCCACCGGAGGCCGCTCGGTGCTCATGGGCAACACCGGCATCGCGCTCGGTCGTGATGGCTCGGCTCCGTTTCTCAATCCGGCAACGATTGGCGAGATCGACGACACCAAACTCGCGTTCGCGGTGAATCTCTACAAACTCTCGTTCACTACGTTTGACAACTTCTACCAACCGCGGACCCCGCTGACCGCGCCGTTTGATGGCCTCAATCTTGACAGTCAAAACTACGTCGACACTCAGTTCGAGGTTCTTCCCTCTACGCTTTGCATCTTCTTCACGCTGCGTGACACCTTCGAACCCAAGGACGCCGCGAGCCGCGCGGGACGCCAGAAGGCAGCCATCTGTTTTGGACAGACGCTCGTGGACGACTTCGTGCTCACCGCCTCCAGCATCAGGGGGCACTCTCCTTCGCTGACGACGCTCCAAGCGATCTCCTCGACCGAACATCTGCGGAAGGCCTCGATCGGGCCGACCTACGGTGTTTACCTGACAGACAGTCTCGCATTGGGCGCGTCGCTGCATGGGACGCTCACGTCACGGCGCACTCAATGGCGCGCCACCTCGCTCACGGCTGATCCTCAGAACAAAGCGATCGGCACCACGCTCTTGGACGACGCGACAGGCACATCGTTCGACGTCACTGGCATCCTCGGCGCGACCTACCGCGCTTCGCCCGTCACAGTTGGACTGGCCATCGCGTTGCCTGCCATTCATGTCTATGGGACCTCTCGCTTGTCTTCATCGAGTCAAGTCACCGGCACCGGCGCCACAGACAATACGCAGGCCGTGGATGCAACCGGAAGCTTCTCCGCGACTCCTCCCATGCGCATCGACATCGGCGCGGGCATCGCGACGGGCCGCACGATCCTCGAAGGAGATCTCGGTCTGTCGCTCCCGTGGCCTCAAGTGTACAGCACCGCACTTCATGGCACGTCGAGCGAGGTAACCAATGGGCAGATCGCAACGAAACCGTTCGATCAAACCTTCATCGCTCCAGGACGCGCAGCCATCAGCGGCGGCGTGGGTGTCGAATACAAGTTCACGCCAGCATTTGGCATCGTGGGCGGCGCGAGCGCAGACATCTCATTGGCTCCAGGCGACACGGTGAGCATCACCGCGTTCCACGACTACCCGTCGCGTCAGAACCGCATCGCCGCAAGCTTGGGAGTCGGATCGTATGGAGCGGGCAGTGAATTGATGCTCGGCGCGGAGGTGTCTTATGGTTTTGGCAAGCGCTTCGCACCAGACATCTATTCGACCAATCCGACCTTTGGCATCGTCGACACACGAACGACGAGTGTGCTCTTCGTGGTGTCGGGCGCGACCAATTTTCAGACCATCAAGAAGGCGATCGACGGCGTGAAAGATGCCGTAAAAGCGGCGGTGACTCCGGACGCACTCAAGTCTGACCCGCCAAAAACTGACCCGCCAAAAACTGACCCGCCAAAAACAGACCCACCCAAATAGTCGTCACCCAGGGACCAGCAGGACTTTTCCCTTAGCCTTACGGTCGTGCAGGTACTGATGCGCGGCCGCCGCTTCGGAGAAGGGGAATGATTGATCGACGTGGGGGACCAAGTCGCCTTTGTTGAACATGTCGATGACGGCCGCAAACTGAGGCAAGAGCAAATCGAGTTGGTCCATCATGGCGAGCATGTTCGTACCGCTCACCGTGCGGTTGGTCTCCATCAACTTCATGGGGCTCCATTTGGGCACCGCCAGAAACGCCAGTGCCGCGCGAATGATGCTGCGCTTCTCGCCACCAACTGCCGCAGAAAAACCAAAACACACGAGCCGCCCGGCAGGAGCGAGGAGCGAAAACCCGTCAGCCCACGACTTGCCACCGACGGGATCGAGCACGAGATCGACGCCGCGGTCTCCCACGATCGCGCGCACGGCAGGCACGAGATCGGCGGTCGCGTCGATGCAGTGATGAACGCCGAGTGACTTCAAGAACTCATGCTTGCCAGTCGATGCGATGCCCAAGATCTCACACTGTCTGGTCTTGGCGATTTGGATGGCTGCGATGCCGACACCACCTGCCGCCGAGTGAATGAGAACGCGAGACTTGGGCCGCAAGTGGCCAGTACCGAGCATCATGTGATGCGCTGTGATGGAGACGACAGGCAGCGCGGCTCCTTGCTCGAAAGTCATCGAAGCGGGCATTTTTAGGGCGTTTGATGCAGGCAATACGATCGAGTCGGTGTATCCACCGAAGCGCGGCATCC
>JAYVXK010001166.1:0-3112 GCA_043785265.1 Myxococcales bacterium
GCTTGCGGCGGCGGCGATGCTCCGGCCAAGGACCCGAGCTCCACCACGACGACGACGTCGAGCGGCGCTCCCGCTGACAGCGCGGCTCCCGCGGCGTCGGGCGCTTCGTCGGCTATGCCCACGAAGTGAACCAAGTCGGCAGGGCGACTTCGCTTTGCCAACTTTAGGGAACGGAGCGCGCTCTCACGAGTGCGCTCCGTTACTTTTTGTAGCCCAAATTCGTCAAATTCGGGCACAATCGCTCTCATGCGACTCACACTCGGAGCGATCGTGGCAGTCTTCGTCGTTGCTGTGGCATGCGGTGACTCAAAGCCTCCGATGGTGCCTGACAATCCTGACCTCTCGGGCTCCCCTGAAGCGGGCGCTCCCTCATCGACAGCGCCTGTTCTGCCCGTCGGCCAACTCAGCCGCACTCCGCGATACTAGAGAGTGGCAAGCCGCGCGAGTCGCGCCTCGCGGGCGGGTTTGTAGGGCAAGAGCATCGAGAGCACGTTCAACGCGTTTTGCTCGGCTTCCGCGCTCAAGCCCGCTTGAAGGTCTGTGGGGATCTCCACCGCGAAGCCTTTTTGTAGGGCATCCGTGGTGGTCGAGAAAAGTTGCACCTCGGTCGAGCAACCCGTCAAAACGAGTGTATCGACCCCCAACTCCTCGAGCACGGACTCCAACTTCGACGAGAAGAAGCCGCTGTACGAAGGCTTTGGGACCACGCGATCCGTGTGCTTTGGCGTGAGGGCCGGCCACACTTCCGCCCCTGCAGTACCTGCGACCGCGTGAACTCCCCAGTCGTCAAGGTCGGTATCGGTCGGGTCGTGCTGATCGATGACGAACACGATGGGAATGTTGTTCGCTCTCGCTGCATCGATGCGCGCGACCAGCGCCGGCACGATCTCGCGAGCGCGCGGAACCTCGAGAATGCTGCCTCTTTCGAGGTGATCATTGATCATGTCGACGATCACGAGCGCTTCGCGTCGCGGCGACTTGGCGAGCGACTTCATCAGGCGAGAGCGCAAATCCGCTGATGGCAAATCGGCCGGTTCGCTGAGGGCGAGAGCGGCGACGACATTGGTCATCTCTGCGGCGGCTTTGCGCAACGGCTCGGGTTGCATAGCCGTGGCGACGCCCTGGAGGCGATCAGGCCGACCAGCCAACACGAACGCAAGGAGATCTGCCGACTCGTCTTCCGACATGTTCTTACCAAACATACTACGGGTGAAAGCCCTCGGTGGATGCATGCTCGTGCCGAAAGTCACGGCGCTGAACGGATGAGTTTTTTTAGGCACTGTTGTGTCCGCGCTCATGACGGGTGATGCTTGCGCGATGGCGGAACCCCCTATTTTTGGCTTCAACGAAGCCAAGCCTGAGATTGTGCGCGAGGTGGTCCGGCGCGTGGTCGAGTCGGTGCGAGATTGTCAGCTTGCGCTCAATGACGCGGCCTACCTCGAGACGAAGCGTCTCGCCCACAAGAAGGATCGCGAATACGCAGAGTGGCGCACGCTCGCAGGCGCGCTCGGACGAATGAGCGAATCCGAAATGCGCAAAGAGGTCGAGCGCCTCGCTGAACGTTACGCTTGGGATGTCGCCGGCAATTTCGACCCCCGCGTGTATCGCGTGGCCGCTCGAGCGATGGCACCTGTACTCGGGACTCTGCTCTCGCCGAGGAACGCGCTTCGCAACATTCACAAGATGACAGGTCTCGAAGCGCTCGACGATCGCATCGTCGTGCAAGGTCCCACAGCACAAATTCGCAAACTCGCCCAACTCGGCACTCTCGTGTTTGTACCAACGCATTTGTCGAATCTCGACTCGGTCGTCTTTGGCTTTGCATTGGAGCGCGCTGGGCTTCCTCCCGCGACGTACGGGGCAGGCAAGAATCTGTTCAGCAATCGTGTGTTGTCGTTCTTCATGCACAACCTTGGTGCCTATCGTGTCGACCGACGCTTGAGACACGCGCTCTACAAGGACGTCCTCAAGACCTACTCGTGCGTGCTCATCGAGCGCGGCTATCACTCGCTTTTTTTTCCTGGCGGCACTCGCTCTCGATCAGGCGGAGTCGAGCGCCGACTCAAGCTCGGGCTCGCAGGCACGGCGGTCGACGCGTTCGCTCGCACGGCTGAAATGGGCCATCCCCAGCGTGTTTTTTTCGTACCCGCGACGATCAACTATTTACTCACACTCGAAGCGGAGACCCTCATCGACGACTTTCTCCAAGAAGAAGGCAAGGCTCGCTACATCATCGAGGACGACGAGTCTTCGCGCATTGGTCGTATCGCGTCGTTTTCGCAGAAGCTGCTCGGCCTGGACGCGGCGTGCGTGATTCGTTTCAGCAAACCGGTCGATTGTTTCGGCAACTTCGTCGACGACGATGGCGTGTCGCATGACGGGCGTGGACGGGTCGTGTCTGCGGAGAGTTATGTCTGTGGACCGACTGGCAAGCCCACCCGAGACAGCAAACGCGACGCTCAATACACCCGCGAATTGGGCGATGCGATTTGCGCTGCGTTCAAGCGAGACACAGTGGTGATGCCGACGCATGTCGTGGCAACCGTCGCGTTTGCGGAGCTGCAGAAGGCCTTGGGGCATACCGATCTGTTTGCGCTCCTGAGCGACAAGGACAGCGTGCGCGTGCCTCGCGAGCGCATGGAGCGTGGAGTGGGCGAGTTACTCGATAAACTCCGCGCAGCAGAAGATCGGGAGGAGATCACACTCGCTCCCGGTTTGCGCGAGGCGCGTCCTCAACGCGTGATCGACGCCGCATTGTCGGCCTTCGCCGGTTATCACACGAACCCCGTACTCGCCCAGGGCGCGACCGATTCGGTGCTCGGCGATACGCGACTCATCTTTTATTATCAGAACCGACTCGCAGCTCATGGGTTTGCCTACGACGCGCTTGCTCCCAAAAACAAGGCCGCTTGAGTCGTTGCGAGATTCCATCGAGATCGATTGAGGTCTGCCAAGCGCGGTACTAGGATTCCCGGCCCTCGTAACCATGACGTCCAACGAACCCACGACCACGCCCGACGCAGCCAAGCCTGCGTCCGCGGCAACTCCCGCCGAAGCTCCCCCTCAGGGTGATGCTCCGACGGCGTCGCCCGTAACCTCCACCTCCGTCGAC
>JAYVXK010001167.1:0-3103 GCA_043785265.1 Myxococcales bacterium
GTGGACAGGTAGTGAGCTTCGGGGTTGCCTGGATTGTGGTACTGATTGGCATAGAAGCAATTGGGGGTTTCGATCGCTAGTCGCTTGGCTACTTGGTAATAACTGCGCGGGTCATCGGGCTCGACCGCGGTGGGGCACACGACGACCTTGGCGCCAAAGGCTCGCAGGTTCGCGATCTTCTCCTGGCTCATCTTGTCGGGCATCACGAAGATGCACTTGTATCCGCGCACGGCTGCAAGCAGCGCGAGAGAGGCGCCGGTGTTGCCGCTCGTCGCTTCGAGGATCGTGCCGCCGGGTTTGAGACCTTCGTCTTCTGCGCGCCGGAGCAGGTTGGCGGCGAGTCGATCTTTGTGACTGCCACCAGGATTCAGAAACTCGCACTTTGCGTAGAGCTCCACGTCGAGGCCCGCGCCGACTTTGTTCAGGCGAACGATGGGAGTGTTTCCGACGGCCTTGCTGATGTTCTCGAGCGCTCCGTGCATCATGCGCGTGGCCTTATCAGTCCTGCGCGCGCGCGTCAGCGCACAGTCGCTCAGAGCCGGCCGCGGCAGGTGATGACCGCAAGGTGCCGCCCCGCGAGATCTCCGTCGCGTCTGTGCGAGAAGAACCGTTCGTGGTCGTGCTTGGTGCAGCCGCGCACGTCTTCGATGTGTGCGTCGGCGAGGCCGGCGGCGATGAGCCTTTGGCGCACGGCGAGCCGTAGGTCGACGAACGCTTTGTCGTCCGCGCGTCGCACGATGACGTCAGCCGACGAGGCGCTTGCGATCGATTGCGCCACGTCCCCACCCACCTCGAAACAACAAGACTCGATGCACGGACCAATCGCTGCGAGCTCGAGATTGCCGCCCGATTTGCGCGCGCAAGCCACCGTGGATTCGATCACACCCGCGACGAGCCCACGCCAACCCGCGTGAACAGCGGCGACGACCCCGCTCGTGGGATCTGCGAGCAGCACCGGCACGCAGTCGGCCACCCGCACGCCGACCGCGACATGCGCATCGGTGGCAATCAAGGCGTCCGCTTCCTCCCGCATCATCGCGTCGCGGTCCCCCGCAGCGACAATCGCGCGAGCCCCATGAACCTGACTGACCTGAAAGATCCGCGCGGCATCCATGCGCAGCACGATCGCGAGACTGTCGACGCTCGCGGCCGAAGGAGCACGAAAATCGAGGATCCGAGTGGAGAATCCGTGCCGAAAGCCAGCGCTGCGGAGCAACGCGCTCTCGAGAGCAGGAGCGACCTCTGTCATGTGCGAATCCTACACGCTTCTGTGTTACGAAGGCCCCATGCCTCCGCCGGATCCGTTCATTGGACGCGAAATCCTGAACGGTCAGTTCCAGATCTTGCAGAAGATCGGGTCGGGAGGCATGGGCGCGGTCTACAAGGCCTTGCAGCCCGAAATGAACCGCATGGTGGGCGTGAAAATCCTCCACCCCAAGCTCGCGAACCGCAAAGATCTCGTGTCGCGCTTTCGTCGCGAGGCGCGCGCGATGAGTCATCTCACTCACCCGAACACCGTGAAGGTGTTTCTGTATGGCGAGCTCGAGGATGGGTCGCTCTACATCATCATGGAGTTCTTGGACGGCAAGAACCTGAACCAAAGCGTCCGCACCGAAGGAGCGTTCACGATCGCGCGCGCCTTGCCTGTGTTGATTCAGGTCTGCGCCGCGCTCGAAGAGGCACACACACAAGGCATCATCCATCGCGATCTGAAGCCGGAAAATATTTTTCTCTGTCAGTCGAGCGGACTCAAAGACTTCCCTAAAGTGCTTGATTTTGGCCTCGCCAAGGTCACCGAGCGCGAGATGCGTCCGGGGTCGATCATCCTCACACAAGAGGGAATGGTCTTCGGTACGCCGGAGTTCATGAGCCCCGAGCAAGCGCAGGGAAAAACACTCACGCCTGCGGCGGACCAATACTCGCTCGCTGTCATCTTGTACGAGGTGCTGACAGGCAAGCTGCCGTTCGACGCCAAGAGCGCGATGGACTTTCTCTCGCTCCACGTAACCGGCAAGCCCATTCCACTGTCGCAGCGCGTGGCCGGTCGCACGTTCCCGCCGCTGCTCGATCGCATCATCGAAAAAGCGCTCTCGAAGAAAATCGAAGATCGCTTTGCGTCGATGACCGAGTTCGGCAACGCGCTTCAGACCGTTCTCGCGGGCGGAACGGAGCTGCCCGGTATGCAACCGCAACAGCTAGCGGCCGCTCCACATGCAATGACTCCATCGGGTTCGATCCCACAGCCGCCGAACTCGAGCGCCCTCCCTCCACTCGCTCCAGCGCGCAAACAGAACTTTGGTTTGCTCGTTGGCGTGGCCTTTGCGTTTTTGGTCGCGGGCGTAGCAATTGCAGTCCTCGTGATGAAAGTAATCGCGAAGTAGCGACGGCTTTGGTAAATGCGGAACACGAATGAGGTGGCGGACCTCGGGTGGACGCGTCCGACTTCTCACGAAGTCGCGCGTTTTTGCGCGAAACAACGCCGCGCACCACTAAAGAGGGACGAGGAGATGATTATGACAAAGAGCTGGATGAAGAAGGCAATTGCCCCTGTGGCAATTTTGGCGCTGATGACACCTGTGCTTGCCCAGTGTGGGGCAGGTTTGCCAGGTGGCATCCCCGGCGTGGACGGCATTCCGGGCGCAGCAAAGTGCCCAGACATGTCGAACCCCGATGCAATCGCAGAGTTCGACTGGGCGGCGAACTACAAAGTCGACGCTGCAACGCAGATGAAACTCAAAGGCGGCATCACCGCGGCCGTCGAGTTGAAAATGGTTGCTGATCAGATCGATGCAGACCTCAAGGTGGGTTGCGGCGGTCTCGCCAAAGACCTCGGTTCGACCGAAGACTTCAAGAGTGGCGAAGACGCCTGCAAAGCCGCGATCAAGATCGTTGGCGAAGTGAAAGCCAAGCTCGGCGCTCACGCAAGCGCCAGCCTCGACATCGAGCCGCCGAAGTGTGGCGCTGAGATGAGCCTGGTCGCAGATTGCGCCGCCAAGTGCGACGCGAACCTGACGCCAGGCAGCGCAAAGGTCGAGTGCGAACCCGGCAAATTGCAGGGCGAATGCTCAGCGATGTGCGAAGGCACGTGCGAAGTCAGCGGCGG
>JAYVXK010001168.1:0-3101 GCA_043785265.1 Myxococcales bacterium
TCTCGCGGTCGACCACCAGCGTCTCCCACCGGGTCGTGCGACCGTATTCGCTCTCGGATGAATCGAGACGCGAAAAGGCCTGCGCGGGAGAAGTGGTGCCCCGCAACACACGCAACCAGAAGCCGAGGTTGTCGGGCGCAAGCAACTCCGGCCACACCTCGATGATCTCGGGACGACCGCATGTCTTCGAGAATGCGAGCAGCGCGTCGTGCAACGCGGCGACGGAAATCAGCCGCGTTTCGTCTTCGAATTCGTCGCGCGAGGTGCGCAGTTCTTTCAGCCAAGCGTCGGTCGCGACAGGTCCTCTGAGTGCATCGAGGTGCAACATGAGCGCTTTGACGAGTGCGCTTGGGACCTGCCCTGCTGGAAAGCTCGTGCGGTGCATGGATGCCTACGCTCCGACTATACCCGGTGCCGCACGCTCGAACGATAGTGAGAGTAGGGACCGAAAACGGTAGAACCCCGAACGCGATGTCAAACCTAGCGCCGACGCTCGAGGAGGTACGTGCTGCCGCGCTCGCGGATGTGCGCAGCGCGATCAAGCGCGCGTTGCGTCGCGTGACAGCGGTCGAGCGCGATCTCACGCGCATCGCGGAAGGGCGAACACTTGCGGCGAGCGCTTCGTGGTTGGTCGCCGCTGCGGCAAAAGCGCGGCGAGGTGCGACGAGTCTCGAGGGCACCGATTGGTCGACCGGAGAAGCGGTCGTCGTCCGCATCGCGCTCGATCCCTCCAAACCCGTGCGCCAGCAAGTCGAAACGATGTTTCGTGACGCCAAGCGCCGTACGACTGGCGAGCCCGTGGCGATCGCGCGGCGAGACGAAGCACAAAACGTCGCGGCCCAATTGCAGCGCGTCTTAGGCGAGATCGAGTCTCTCGAGGACGAAGCCGCGATCGATCACGCTCTCGTGCGCGCCCGATCGATCAGTCCGCGCGACATGCCTCGGCGAGTGACGATTCCAGGTCGCAAGAGGCTGGACGAGCCACTTCCTCCTCATCGAACGTTCACGACCAAGACCGGCGAACTCGTTTTTGTTGGACGCGGCGCCGCTCACAATGACGCGCTCACCTTTCAGGTCGCGAGACCGTTTCACCTTTGGCTGCACGCGAGGGGCGTGCCCGGAGCACATGTGATCGTGCCGATCGCCAAGAACAAATCGTGTCCCGCCGAGTGGCTGATCGACGCAGCCCATCTCGCCGCGCACTTCTCCGACGCTCGCGGCGAGTCGGTCGTCGAGATCACGACGGCCCCTAGAAAATGGGTACGAAAGCCTCGTGGCGCTGCACCTGGAGCCGTGGTGGTGGAGCGAGAGCGTGTGATCACCTTGCGTCTCGAGCCTGATCGTTTGCGAGCGCTGCTTGCGGGTGAAGTCGTGCCTGGCGCTTAAATGAAAACGCGAGGCAGGGATAGACCGGCCTCGCGTGTTCACTCCCGCTCAGTTGTAGGCAAACGGAAGCTTGTCGACGCTCAAACCATCGGGGGCTGCAGGTGCGCCGTCTTTTGCCGGTGCGCCCGTGCCACCTTTGCCTTGCGAGAAGGTCGAGCCGATGGTCTTGGGTGCCGTCGCGCTCGAGTACACGATCGCAATCGAAGGTCCGCCACCACCGCCGCCGCTCCATCCTGCTGCGCCGCCTGTACCGCCGCCGCCACCGTTGCCGCCCAGGATCTGCCAGCCATTCATCGGTCCTGCGCCGCCACTCGCGCCGCCCGTAGGCTGACTGCGAAGACCATTTGAACCGCCCGCTCCACCGGTGCTCGACTCAACGGTGGACCCGTCAAGCGTCAGCGCGCTGGTGATTGCTAGAATGCCGATGCTCGCGCCGCCGCTCTTGCCAGGTGTTCCGGGAAGGCCGGGGCAGCCTCCCGCGCCGCCGCTGCCACCCGAACTGCCCCACGCGCCAACGTCCACCTTCGCGTAGAAATCCGCGTTGTGCAGCACGCCGGGCGCTCCGCCTGAACCGCCACCGCCGCTCTGCCCGGGCGAACCCGCAGTGCCTTTGGTGCCATTCGCTGGCGAATAGCCTGCCACGCCGAAGTAACCCAAGTTGGGACCGACCGCACCTGGACTACCTGCAGCGCCGACACCGCCCCAATCACCGTTCATCACATTGAACGTGCCGCCTTTGGCGACTTGGACGCTCGCGGCGGACGGCAGACCCGTCCCAGTCTTCGGCGTGTTTGCGACGAACACCCATTGGAGCGGTTGGTCGAGCGTGTAGTAACCGCCTGAGCCGCTGTTGCCTCCGGGCGCAGGATCGTGACCCACCTCACCGACACACGTCATCGTTCCACCTGGTTGTGAGTCGTGGAAGTTCTCGCAAGAAAATCCCCCGTTGCAATAGGTCTCAGCCGAGCCGCTTCGACCGTTTGGATTTCCGGTCGCCACGAGTTGAATTCCTGGAGTGCCGTCATCGCCCTTGCCAGCAGCGCCCGCGTGGATTTTCGCGTTGACGAAGTGCAAGCCGCCCGCGTCATTGGCCAGCAGACCGATCGAGCTGGCTCCTGGTGAGCTGACATCGGGCGCGACGATCTCGAGCGAATCGATGCGTGTGTCTTTCGAGATTTTGGTCGCGGTCGCCGCTGGGCTCTTTGGCGCGATGGTGCGCGCGCGAGTCTGCGTCGTTTTCCAGCTGCTCGTGCAATCGAAGTAACCATAGATGTCGACGCCGTCCGCGAAGTCGACATTCTCGGTATAGGTCTCAGCGCATGCATAAACGCGGCGATTGGCTTGCTTGGCTGCCACGATCGCGTGTCCAAGTGTTGCAAAGGGCAACGAGCGCGAGCCATTGCCCGTGAGATCATTGCCGAGCGAACTCGAAACGAAAATGCCGAACGCGTCAGCGATCACGCATGCGTCTTGATCGGGTCGTTTGGTGCCGTCGCATTGCGGTGGAGGTTGCGCGTCGACTACTTGAACCGGCGCGTCGACGGCTGCGTCTTTGCCAGCCTCGCTCCCCCCGTCTTCACCGCCACCTGTCACGACACCGCCAGCGTCATCGACTGACGGCGCGAGATGAAGGTCGTCTGCGCAGGCAACCAACGAAAAACCCAACATCAAACCAAGACCGAGACTCATCGACCGCATGACATTCTCCGTGCTGC
>JAYVXK010001169.1:0-3094 GCA_043785265.1 Myxococcales bacterium
TCGGCGTCATCGGCGCTGGTGTCATGGGAAGCGGCATCGGCGCGCACCTCGCCAATGCTGGCATCGAGGTCGTCCTCCTCGACATCGTCCCTCCGAGTCTCAGTGACGCCGAGAAAAAAGACGCGTCCGCGCGAAATCGCTTCAGCGCAGGCGGTCTCGAAAAGGCCCTAAAAGCAAGGCCCGCAGCGTTCTTTCATAAAACCGCCGCTGGCCTCGTGTCGATTGGCAACGTCGAAGACGACCTGCAAAAGTTGTCGAGTTGCGATCTCGTCATCGAAGCGGTGATCGAAAAACTCGAGCCCAAGCAAGCGCTCTTTGCCCAGCTCGAGAAGGTTCTACCTAGTCATGCGATCGTCGCGTCGAACACGAGCGGTCTGCGCATTCACGACATGATGCAGGGTCGAGCCGCCGACTTCAAAAAGCGCTTCCTCGTGATGCACTTCTTCAACCCAGTTCGCTACATGAAGCTGCTCGAGCTCGTGATCGGGCCCGACACTGCCAAAGAGACGCTCGCGGCCATCACGAAGTTTGGCGAAGACCAACTCGGTAAGGGCGTCGTCGTCGGCAAAGACACCCCGAACTTCATCGGCAATCGCATCGGCACGCACGCCATGATGGTGGGGATTCATCAAATGCTCGCCGATGGTCTTTCACCAGAAGACGTCGACGCGATCACCGGCACGCCGATGGGCCATCCCAAGAGCGCGAGCTTTCGCACGGCAGACTTGGTGGGACTCGATACCTTCATTCACGTCGCGGACAATTGCCACGCGGCACTCACCACGGACGAAGAGCGCGCGGTGTTCGAGGTTCCTGCGTTCATTCGCGCGATGGCTGAAAAGAAGCTCCTCGGCAACAAAACCAAAGGCGGCTTTTACAAGAAGGTCGGCAAGGACATTCAAACCTTCGACCCGAAGACTCTCGATTATCGCGCCAAGGGCGGCGACGAATCGATCAAGGCGACGACAAAATCGATCTCCAAACTCGAAGACACATCCGAGCGCTTGAAGAAGCTCGTTGCCGACGAAGGCAAGGCCGGACAATTCGCCTGGAAGGTGCTCAGCCGCTCACTGGCCTATGCCGCTCGTCGCATTCCGGAGATCGCCGACGACGTGGCGAGCGTCGATGACGCCATGAAGTGGGGATACAACTGGGAGCTGGGACCCTTCGAGACCTGGGACGCGTTGGGCTTCGTCGAGACCACCGCGCGCATGGAGAAGGACGGCATCGCGTTACCCGACTCGATCAAGAAGATGAAGACCGCGGGCGCCACCAGCTTCTACAAAGACGACAAGGGTTCTCTCCCTAGTGTTGACCACGCCGCGCCTGGGGCGCGGACGTGCCGTCAGATTTGGGATCTCCAGAAAGCCCAGTATGTGCCGCGCGCAGTGGATGCACGTAACGCAACGATCGGCATCTTGCGCAAAGGGAGCGCGCCTGTTCTCAAGAACGACGGCGCAGAAGCATGGGATCTCGGCGATGGGATTTTGGGCCTCACTTTCAAGACCAAACAGAACAGCATCGATCCTGACGTCATCAAGATGCTTGACGACTCTGCAGCGCTGGCAGAGCGTGATTTCCGCGGTTTGGTGATCGCCAACAAGGGAGAGCACTTTTGCGTGGGCGCGAATTTGTTTCTCGTCGTCATGGCCGCGAGCCAAGGCAATTGGGATCAAATTCGCGACATGGTGAAGGGCTATCAAATGGCGACGCAGCGCCTGAAGTACGCGCGAGTGCCTGTGGTGATTGCTCCTTACGGAATGACATTGGGCGGAGGTCTCGAGTTGTGTTTTGCGGGCGATGCAGTCCAAGCCGCGGCAGAAACCTATTCGGGATTGGTCGAAGTCGCTGTCGGTCTCATCCCAGGCGGAGCGGGCACGATGAACATGCTGTGGCGCGCGCTCGAGAACATCCCCGAGGGCGCTCACGCGAACACTTACGAATACGTGACTCAAGTATTCAAAAACATCGCTCTCGCAAAAGTCGCCACGAGCGCCGAAGAGGGCAAACACTTTGGCTACTTTCGCCGAACCGATGGCGTGTCCTTCGACAAGGCGCGGCTGGTCAACGACGCTAAAAATCGGGCGATCGGCCTCGCAGAAGCCGGGTATCACCCTGCGATTCCTCGCGCGTTCACACTGCCTGGAGAGAGCGGCATCGCCACGCTGAAGATGATGGTGTCGACACTCGTCGCAGGCGGATACGCCAGTGAACATGACGCCAAAATTTCTACCAAACTCGCCGAGGTGCTCTGCGGCGGCAAAGGCGGCGCGTCACGCGAAGTCACAGAAAACGAAATGCTCGAACTCGAACGCGAGGCCTTCGTGAGTTTGTGCGGCGAGCCCAAGAGCCAAGAGCGGATGCAATACATGCTGATGAACAACAAGCCGCTGCGTAATTGAGCACCCGAGAAAACGGAGATTAGTCATGCAAGAAATCGTCATTCTCGAAGCGGTTCGATCAGCAGTTGGCCGCGCTCTCAAAGGCTCACTCGTCCACAAGCGCCCCGACGAACTCGCGGGCGAAGTCATTGCCGGATTGCTCGCGCGAATGCCTCAAATCAAGCCCGAAATGGTGGAGGACTTGATCCTCGGTTGCGCCATGCCCGAGGGAGAACAAGGTCTGAACGTGGCGCGCGTCGCCGGCTTTTTGGGCAGCTTGCCTCAAGAGACGAGCGCCCTGACCATCAATCGATTTTGCGCGAGCGGGCTTCAAGCCATTGCTCTCGCCGCGGGTTCGATCGCCTCGGGCTCGTGTGACATCGTGATCGCTGGTGGGGTCGAGTCGATGAGCATGGTGCCGATGACTGGCAACAAACTCAGCGCGTCTCCAGAAGCGATGGAGCGATTTCCAGACGTCTACACGCCCATGGGCATCACGGCCGAAAATGTCGCGAAGCGCTTTTCGATCTCGCGCGACGACCAAGACAAGTTCGCGCTTTGGAGCCAAAAAAAGGCCTCCTCAGCGATCGAGGCGGGTCGGTTCAAAGACGAAATCGTGCCGGTCAAAGGCGTGCGCTTCAACGGAAACGAGCACGTCGACTTCACGTTCGATCGCGACGAGCTCCCGCGTCCGGACACGACCCTCGAAGGCC
>JAYVXK010001170.1:0-3093 GCA_043785265.1 Myxococcales bacterium
CAAAAAGAGAAGACTGGCAATTATCAGGCTTCCGAAGACTTCTCGAAGGACTGAGTCATGGCGTCGAAGAAGAATGGAAATGCGGCGATCGTCAAGCGCCCCGCGACAAGACGGACCTCGACAGAGGCGACTCTCGCGGATCAATACGCGCTCCAATTCGGCAAGGCCTGGGAGTACGCGCCCGCCCCCGAGTCGGCCGATCACGTTCGGCTCGAAAAGCGATATGAGCTTTTCATTGGTGGTCAATGGGTCAAACCCACTAGCGGCAAGTACTTTGCGACCATCTCGCCTTCGACCGAGAAAAAAATCGCCGACGTAGCCGAAGCAGACGCACGTGACGTCGACCTTGCCGTGCGCGCAGCTCGCCACGCATATGACAAATACTGGGCAAAAATGCCTGGAAAAGAGCGTGCGAAGTACCTCTTTCGCATCGCCCGCGCGATTCAAGAGAAGGCTCGCGAGCTTGCCATCGTCGAGTCGATGAATGGCGGCAAACCGATCAAAGAATCGCGTGACGTCGATATCCCCTTAGCGGCAGCGCACTTTTTTTATCACGCGGGTTGGGCAGACAAACTCGATTATGCCTTTCATGGTCGGCGCGCGCGCCCGCTTGGAGTCGCCGCGCAGATCATCCCGTGGAACTTCCCGTTGCTCATGGCCGCGTGGAAGCTCGCCCCGGCGCTCGCGTGCGGAAACACAGTCATCCTCAAACCCGCAGAGACGACTCCGCTGACGGCATTGTTGCTCGCGAAGATCATCGAAGAAGCCGAGCTGCCACCTGGTGTCGTCAATGTGCTCACAGGCGCAGGCGCGACAGGCGCGGCACTCGTCAATCACAAGGACGTCGACAAGATTGCCTTCACCGGTTCGACTGAAGTCGGCAAGCGCATCGCGCGAGCAGTCGCAGGCACCAAGAAGCGATTGACCCTGGAACTAGGCGGAAAAGCCGCCAATGTGGTGTTCGCGGACGCGCCGCTCGATCAAGCCGTCGAAGGCATCGTCAGCGGGATTTACTTCAATCAAGGTCACGTGTGCTGCGCGGGCTCACGACTCTTGGTCGAAGAGAGCGTGCACGATGTCGTCGTTCGCAAGTTGCGTGATCGCGTCGCCACACTTCGACTCGGCGATCCGCTCGACAAGAACACAGACGTTGGCGCCATCAACTCCAAGATGCAGCTCGACAAGATCAAAGAGCTCGTCAAAATCGGCGAAGCAGAGGGCGGCCATCGGTATTCGTCGTCGTGTGCGATCCCCACCAAGGGCTTTTGGTTTGCGCCGACCTTCTTCACCGAAGTGGCACAAAGCAGCCGCATCGCGCGCGAAGAAATTTTTGGACCGGTCTTGAGCGTGCTCACCTTCCGCACACCCGACGAAGCCATCGAGAAGGCGAACAACACCATGTACGGGTTGTCTGCCGGCGTGTGGACCGACAAGGGCGCGAAGATTTTCTGGATGGCTCAGCGACTCAAAGCAGGAGTCATCTGGGGCAACACGTACAACAAGTTCGATCCCAGCTCGCCGTTCGGCGGATACAAAGAGAGCGGCTTCGGTCGCGAAGGCGGACGCCAAGGGCTCGCGGCTTATGTGGAGCTCGACGGTTGACATGGCAACCAAACGAACCAAAACGGCTAAAAGACGCCACAACGGAGCGATTGCGCAGAAGCAGTCTCTCGCACGCGTGCATGACGGCACGTCCGCGCCCCAGGCGCGGCGTGGTCAACACCAGGAGGGCTTTGTCCCGAGCGCTCGCGTCACGATCAACAAGGCGTACAAAATGTTCATCGGCGGCGCGTTCGTGCGCTCCGAATCGGGGAGGTATCTTCAGGTGACGGCCACTCACGATTCCGAGTCTCGGTCCGCCGATCCTTCCGTCGTCAACGTTCCGCGCGGCTCGCGCAAAGACGTCCGCGATGCAGTCCTCGCCGCGAAGAACGCCAGCGAAGGATGGGCGGCGCGCACGCCATTCAACAAGAGTCAGATCCTCTACCGACTCGCCGAGATGATGGAGTCCCGGCGCGACGAGTTGATCGCCTCGCTTGGACGAGGCGGCGCAAAAGATCCGACCAAAGAGGTCGACGCGAGCATCGATCGAGCGGTGTTTTACGCTGGATTTGCAGACAAGTTCCACGCGCTCGTGGCCTCGAGCAATCCTGTCGCGGGTCCGCACTTCGGCTTCAGTGTGCCCGAGCCGATGGGCGTCATCTGTGTCGTCGCTCCGACCAAGCCGTCGTTGCTCGGGCTGGTGTCTACGGTTCTTCCTGTCATCGCGGGCGGCAATACGTGTGTTGCGCTCTGCGGCGAGTCAGATCCTCGCAGCGCTTTGTTGTGGTGCGAATACCTGGCGACGAGCGACCTTCCTGGCGGCGTCGTGAATGTTCTTTCTGGTCACCCGAGCGAGATCGCGCCTGTCATGGCGCGCCACCGCGAAGTGATTGGTCTCGACGCGTGGGGCATCGACAAAAAGCTGGCGCTCGAGCTCGAGCAACTCGGGACCGACAGCGTCAAGCGCGTGAAAGTCCATACGCCGCCCAGCAATTGGTACGACGATCGCGTGGGTCAGGGCCTCGGCTACATCGAGCGCTTCCTCGAGACCAAAACGGTCTGGCACCCCGTCGGCATCTGAAGCGGACTCGCGACCACGGGCAACCGCCGAGCATCGAACTCACACTTAGTCATCCGGAGGAGCGACCATGTCCAACGTTCACGATTTTTCCACAAAGACGATCGACGGCGCCGCCAAGAAGCTCGCAGACTACAAAGGACGCGTCTTGCTCGTGGTCAATGTCGCGAGCAAGTGCGGGCTCACTCCTCAATACAAAGGACTCGAAGAGCTGCACGGGCGATACGCCACGAAGGGTCTCAGCGTCGTCGGTTTTCCTGCGAACGAATTTGGCGCTCAAGAGCCCGGCTCAGAGAAAGACATCAAAGCCTTCTGCACGACGAATTACGGCGTGAATTTCGACATGATGAGCAAGGTCGTCGTCAAGGGACCGGGCATTGATCCCTTGTTCGAATACCTCACCAAGAATTCGAAGTTCGCAGGCGACATCGCGTGGAACTTCAATAAGTTCTTAATCGGAAAAGACGGCGAAG
>JAYVXK010001171.1:0-3091 GCA_043785265.1 Myxococcales bacterium
AGCGACGCCGAGTGACTCTTGAGAGGGATCGGATTTTTTTGGCCGGGCAGATACACGCGATCGACCAGCGTATCTCCTGTGGTGTTCTCTTTCTCTTTGGCCAGCGCGACGATCGGCAACGAGTGCAAGCCGAGGTCGCGCGCAGCGGCGAGTGCGACAGCCAGTTGACCACGACCTCCATCGACGACGAACAAGTCGGGCAGGTCCCAATCACCATCGCTCGTGTCGGCCGTGCGTTCTGCGACTGTCTCGACACTGGCCTGGGCGGCCTTGATTCCGCGGCGAAATCGTCGCGCGAGCACTTCGTACATGGCTCCGTAGTCGTCGTTGAAGCCGACGTATTCTTCTTCGGTGCTCTCGATCGGTGCGCCCATGCGCGCGGTGCCTTTGACTTTGAAAGACCGATAGCGCTTCTTGTCGACGGCGCCGTCTTTGAGCGCCACGATCGCGCCGATGGTGTCTTGTCCGCCGAGATGCGAGATGTCGCAACACTCGATCCGATGCGGCAATGTCGGCAATCGCAAGCGTTCTTGTAGTTGCGCGAGTCGTTCTTCGACGTCGTCGCTCGTGCGTTGTTTCTCGACGAACGAATGTCTCGCGTTGTCGATCGCGAGCGCGAGGAGATCGGCCTTGGTGCCGCGCTGAGGTTTGCTGATCGTGACGCGAGTTCCGCGACGCTCGCTCAACCACTCGGCGACACCTTCGGCTCCTTCGGGCATGGTCGGCACGAGGATTTCTTCCGGCACGACGACATCCGGTGCGCCTTCGAAGGCATCGCGCGCGTAATGTTGCGAGAGAAACGCTCCGATGATTTCGTCATCCGGGATGTCTGTGTTCTTGAACGAAAACGTTGGGACATCGGCCAATTTGCCTGCACGCACGCACAAGAGCGCAATCTCGACGAGGTCGCCTTCGCGATAAAAACCGACCACATCGCGGTCGTCATTGTCATTGGAGACCACACGCTGCTCTTCGCGCGCGACCTCGATGGCGCGAAGTTGATCGCGATACACCGCTGCAAGCTCGAACCGCATCGCTCGCGCCGCCGCCTTCATGCGTTCGTCGAGCTCGCGTGAGAGTTCGTCGTGGCGACCCTCCAAAAACCACGCGACCGATCGCACTTGATCACTGTACCAACTCGGGTCGACTTCGAGCACGCAAGGCGCCGGGCACCTCTTGATCTGATGTTGCAAACACGGACGCCGACGCGACGCGAGTTCCAAGTCGCCGCATGTTCGCAGCTGAAAGTGCTTGTTCACGAGGTGCAGTGTGCGACGCGCCGCAGTGGCTGAATGATAGGGCCCGAAGTACTTCGCGAGTTTGTCTGGCTTGCGCGAAGGGGCACCCTGGTGTTGACCACGCCGCGCGGGCGCGGACGTGCCGTCTTCGTCCGCATTCTTGCCGCGATGCATGCGCTCGATCTCGAGACGCGGCCACGCGTGACCTTGCGTGAGCTTGAGCAGAATGAAGCTCTTGTCGTCGCGCAGCTTGATGTTGAAGCGGGGCTGGTGACGCTTGACGAGACTGTCCTCGAGGATCGCCGCTTCCTTTTCGTTCGCGGTGACGACAGTGTCGAGATCGCCAATCGTGCGCGGCAAGAGAGCGATGAAGGAGCGCTCGTCGCCCGGCGCGTCTTGAAAATAGCTGCGCACGCGACTGCGAAGGCTCTTGGCTTTGCCGACGTAGACGATGACTCCTTTTTTGTCTTTGAAGAGATAGACACCCGGCGACGCAGGCAGACCATCGAGCTTCTGCTGGACGATCTCGGGGAGCATCGGCGGGGAGCATAACCGATGCGCGCCCGTCCCCCATCGCCGTCCCCGTGCGCCGTCCCCGTTCCCGTCCCCGTCCCCGTCCCCTCCCGCTCCCGTTCATGCGATTGGGCGCAACTGGTGGCTTGGCTGGTCGATGAGGGGCATGTCCATCTCTACGCTATCGCCAAACCCAAGCGCAGCACCGCAGTCGTTTCCAACACGCATGCGTCGCCGGTTCCTTCTCCTCGCCGCTCTCTCGTTGTCCCTCTTTTCAGCCCCAGCGGCGATCGCCGACCAAAAGGTGCAAGTTACACGCATCTGGATTGGCAAGAGCGCGCATGAACTCAAACTCTTTGCCGGGACCACCGAGGTGAAGAGCTATCGCGTCGCGATCGGTCCTGGCGGGCCAGGGCCCAAGCGGCGGGAGGGCGACAAGGTCACGCCGGTCGGGCACTACCACGTGACGATGCATCAGCCTTCGCAGTTCAAGATTTTTTTGCGCATCGATTATCCGACCGCTGCCGATTGGACGCGCTTCGCCGAGTTGAAAAAGAACGGCTCGCTTCCCGCAGACGCGACCATCGGTGGCGACATCGGCATTCATGGCACTGGCAATCCCGCGTGGGACGGCATTCACAAATCACACGACTGGACACTCGGCTGCATCGCGCTCGACAACGACGAGATCGTCGAGATCGCTGGACTGGTAAAGGACGGCACGCCCGTCGACATTGAGGATTGAGCTGCGTCAGCCCCCTCCCGACCTCCCCCATGGTCATGGGGGAGGAGAAGATCCCGACTGCGAAAATCGGTGATCGCTTCTCCTCCTTCCCCATGAACATGGGGGAGGCCGGGTGGGGGCTGAGTCCGTTAGGGAACGACGTTTTGCGTGCGAAACTTGAGGGTGCGATCGCTTGTGCCGATGTTGCGGATGAACAGGCCGACGAAGGAGCCAAAGAGAGCGTCACTCGGGCCGATGTTGGTCGAGCCTGTTGGGCGCGACACCCATTGGCGCATTTGATTGAGCATCTCTGGACTGATGGGATTCACGTCGACGATCACACCGAGGTAGTACGGAGTGCCTGTTTTTAGCTGGGTTTTGTCTGCGACGATCAGGTCGCGTGCTTCGGTGCACTGACGGAGAACGCCATCGGTCGAGACGGCCGCGGTGTCGCGCTCGCCGCCAGGTCCGGTGAGTTTGATGCGATAGACTTCGTCCCAGAGATCGTAGACCACGCGACAGGTGCGCACGGCCAGAGCGACGGGCACGTCTTGTCCGTCTGCAAAAACATACGCGCGCATCGCGATCACAGTCGGCAGACCACTGGAGAGTTTCG
>JAYVXK010001172.1:0-3089 GCA_043785265.1 Myxococcales bacterium
GGCATGATCGTCTGCTCGTGCGTCAGTTCGAGACCGAGACGGATCGCGCGCTGCGACTCGTCGTCGATGCGACGGGTTCGATGGGCTATCGCGGCAAAGATGCGCCCGGCGCAAAGCTCGCGTTTGCGGCACTCGTGGGCGCAGCGCTCGGTCGGGTGGCCTTGGCGAATGGCGATCCCGTGGGTCTCGTGTTCATCGGCGGAGAGCAAGCGCCGCCTGTGCCGGTCTCGAGCGGGCGCGAGGCGTTCGAGCGTTTGATCGGCACACTCGAATCGGTGCAAGCGGGTGGTGATGCGCGCGCGGACGACGCCATGTTGGATCGCGCGCTGGGGTCGCTCTCACGCACGGCTCGTCGTGGTTCGGTGGTGGTCGTGTTGAGTGATCTGCTCGATCTGCCTGATTATGCAGCCGATCGCATCTCGTCGATCGCGACGCGCGGTCGTGCGGTCGTCGTGGTTCGCGTGCTCGATCCAGATGAACTCACACTGCCGTTCGAAGGGACGGTGCGCCTGCGTGGACTCGAAGGCGGTGTGGTGGTCGAGACCGACGTGGACGCCACACGCGAACCTTATCTCGCTGCGCTGGAGGCGCTTCGCGCGAAGTGGGATTCGACACTCGTGAGCCGCGGCGGACGGCTCGTATGTGCTTCGACGAGCGATGATCCCATTCGGGTCGTTCGAGCAATCTTGGAAGCAGCGAGATAAGGGCAGCGAGTAGAGTCTTCGGGCATGGAGGAGTTTGTTCGGTTGCACGGCACGGTGCGCGCGCATGGAGATGAGCGGCGGGTGTTTCGGCGCGTGATGCTCGTCGTCGAGGGGAAGACGTTGGCGACAGTCGATCAGGGGGAGATCGAGTTTGGGTTGTTTGAAGGTGGGAGTGTGGTGATTGAAGTTCCTGCGGAGGGCGTGCAGCTGATTGATCCGGTTGTGAAGGTCGTGCGTGGCGCGTGGAGTGAGCTGAGAGAATTGCCGGAGGCTTCGGGGTTGGCGCGGAATGCGGTGGCGCCTTTTGCTGCGGTGGAGATTCACACCGTGCACGCTTCTGAGGGCGAGACGGTCGAGGTCTACGGAGAGGCCTTCGACTACGAGTTTGATGAAGCCACGGCGACACTGCGGGATGCGCCGAAGCGGCGGCCGTCTCGTGTGCTCGCGAACATCATCGCGTTCGGTCGGTCTGACGAAGCGATGACGATGATGCGTGATGCGATCAGCAAGCTCCGCGAGAGTCGACCAAAAGAGTCGCCTGCTGCGGTCAGCCCTGCGCCAAAAAAAGATTCCGAGGCTTACGCAGTCTGGATCCCGTTTTGCGGTCTGGGTGTCATGGCACTTCTGGTGCTTGCGCTGCTCAGTCTAGGCGCGCCTGCGCCGCAGGCTTGGTCCATGAAGATGCTCGCGCTCGTTTTTGCGACGCTTGCTCTCGTGCTGAGGCCAACACGTGATGTGCCTAATTTTAGGGCTCGCGAGAAGTTAATCGGTGGCGGTCGGTCTGCCACGTCGTTCACGATTCGCCTGGTGCTTGGGGTGATTCCTGTTTGGTTGTCGCTGGCGGCCATGGGTGATCATGAGGTGTCGTCTTCGCCGTTCGTGTCGCTGGTATTCGCGCTCGTGCTGCTCTTTGGTTGGGCCATGACCGAGGTTCTCAAGGATCGAGATGCGCACACCGTGCTCGCTACATTGGTGACTGCCAAGCGCGTCACATTCGCGGATGGCGTGGTCGGGACCTGCGAGGCCACACTTTCTGAACGCGACCCTGTCCGCGTCGCGGGGCACAATGCGGTCATCGGCGTCGTGACCGAGTGGGACAAGAGCTACAGCCGGCGACGAGCGGACGTCATCAAGAGCGTGAAGTTCTTCTCTCCCAAGCGGTTCACGGTCCATCAAGGAACGGCACGAGCGGAGATCGATCCAAACGAGTGCGTCTGGGCGAGCAGCGTCAATGATGGCGCGAACGATCCTCGCTCGCTGTCCGATTACGCGATCGCAGAGTGGTTTCCCGCTGGCGGAACGGTGGCCATTTACGGCCGCTTCGTGCGCCACGAGGTGAACGACAAGAAGAAAAAAAAGAGCCTGATCGCTCTCGCCTCGATCGGCACTCAGCCAGCGATCCTGTTTGCGACCGAAGCACATCGAGGCCCCCTCTGGCTCGCGTCACGCATCGTTTGGCAACGGCGGACGACGCTCCTCATCGTGGCTCTTGCTGCATGCGCAGTCGTCGCCCTCTACTTGCGTGCACCATGACCACGCGACACCCGATCCGCGCGCGGCTTTGGTAGAGGAGATCGCGACATGTCAGACACTGCCTCTGCGGAGGTTGATCCTTCCACGCTTCGGCGCGTCATCTTTGCGTCGTCGCTTGGCACGCTCTTCGAGTGGTACGACTTTTATCTCTACGGCACGCTCGCGGTCTTCTTCGGGTCCAAGTTTTTTCCCGCGACGAACCCGACGACGCAGCTGCTCGCGTCACTCGCGACGTTTGGTGCTGGTTTCGGCGTGCGTCCGCTGGGCGCGTTGGTGTTTGGTCATCTCGGCGATCTGATTGGCCGCAAGTACACCTTCCTCATCACCATGGCGACGATGGGTCTGTCGACCGCGCTCGTGGGGATGCTGCCGACCTACGAGCAGATTGGCGTCGCCGCGACAGTGCTGCTCGTCGTCCTGCGACTTCTGCAAGGCCTCGCTCTCGGAGGTGAGTATGGCGGAGCGGCGACCTACGTTGCCGAGCATGTCTCCGACAAGAAGCGAGGCTATTACACCGCGTACATTCAAACGACAGCCACGCTCGGCTTCTTCGTCAGCATGGCCGTCATCGGCACTACGCGATGGCGCTTCGGCGAGATCGCGTTCAAGGTCGGCGGCGGCGCGCTCGGTGGCATCTCGGGATGGCGCATCCCGTTTTTGATGTCGTTCGTCCTCTTGGGCGTGTCTCTCTACATCCGCCTCAAGATGCAGGAGAGCCCGCTCTTCTCGAAACTAAAGACCGAAAAAAAGATCTCCGCGAACCCGCTGAAAGAGAGCATCACGAACCCCGTCAATCTCCGATACGTGTTGCTCGCGCTCTTTGGTGCGACCGCAGGGCAGGGTGTCGTTTGG
>JAYVXK010001173.1:0-10005 GCA_043785265.1 Myxococcales bacterium
ACGGCAGTTGACCTGTCAACGCGTGATACATGCACGCGCCAACGGCATAGAGATCGCTTCGCGCATCGACGCGTGTACCCCGCGCTTGCTCCGGCGCCATGTACGCTGGCGTGCCCAACATCGCGCCGGCCTTCGTCAGCCGACCGGCTTCTTCTTGAAGCTGTGCAACGCCGAAGTCGAGCAGCTTGACCATCTCACCAAGCGAAGGCACCTCGGTGAGAAACACATTGTCTGGCTTCACGTCGCGATGGATGATCCCGGCACGGTGCGCGGCGGCGAGACCATCCAGCATTTGCGAAGTGATCGTCGCCAGGCGCGCGCAATCGATTCGTCCAGACCGCTCGATGAGTTGTCCCAGCGATTGCCCGTGCAAGTGCTCCATCACCAAGAACGCGGGCTCTCCTTCGATGGCTTGAAAGTCGGTCACCTGTACGATGTTGGGATGACCAAGAGCCGCCGCGGCGCGTGCCTCGCGCTGGAATCGCTCGATTTGCATCGAGTCGAATGACAGCGATCGATCGAGCACTTTGACAGCGACGCGTCGACCCAGATCGATCTGCGTCCCGTCGTAGACCGCGCCCATTCCACCCTGCCCGAGAAGAGGTCCGAGCTTGTAGCGTCCACCGAGCGTATGACCCGTGAGCAACTGCGCTGAGAGAGTCACTCCAACACGATATCCGAATCTCGTCAGCGCGCGCCGTTGTCCATTTAGTCGGGCCTCTAGCCGCGGACCTCGAAGATTCTCACGCGGCGTTTGCGTAGATCCACGTCGAACGAGCCCTCTTTCTTTTTGAGCACGGGCGCGTCTGGGTTGGGCCATACCTCCGCGAGTTCGTGGACACCCGGCAGCGCGAATTTGGCCGCGAGCGCCACGGGATTTGGGTTCATCACGAAGACCACGCGTGGGTTGCCGCTCGCGTCTTCGTGGACCGACACGTGCGCATCGGCGGGCGAGACGGGGTAGGTGGGTAGAGAGAGTTCTTCGATGCGTCGCGCCACGAGCAGATCTGCGATGGCGATGTCAGTCATGGGTTCGTGCTCGAGCCCCGCGATGTCGTGTGGACGCTCCATCGTGCGCATCGATCCGTCGCGCGTAGGAATCACTGGACCGAACGTCACGCGCACTCCCGTGTTGGCAGCCTGTCGGAGCGCACCAAAGATCTCTGGTTTTAGGCCTGCTGCTGTCACGCACACGATCCACTGCGCACGCGCGGTGCTCGCCTCGAGACTCTCGCCACCTGCGTACGCGAATGGAACTC
This sequence comes from Myxococcales bacterium, assembly GCA_043785265.1. Taxonomy (GTDB): domain Bacteria; phylum Myxococcota_A; class Polyangia; order Polyangiales; family Polyangiaceae; genus JANYHY01. The sequence continues at coordinate 1,260 of JAYVXK010001173.1, forward strand.
CGCGCGCGAGAAGCGCCCGCTCGAACGCGCGCACCCACGCTTCGCCGGCCACATGGGGTGCTCGCTCCATTTGATCGTCGAGACTTTCTTCGAAGCAACTCACCTCGAAGCCGGCGCCAAGAATGTTGAACAGCGCTGGCGTCAGCGGACTCAACGCATGTGTCGCCCGTGCGAGTCGACGCAGTGTGCGCGGAACGAGCAGGCGCACGGGGGTGCGTCTCACCAATCCGTAGAAGCCGACTTTGTCGAGCGCCGCCACGAGCGCTTTGTACGAATCGGCCATTTTTCTGGGCCGTCCGATCGGATCGATGGGCGCGCCGATCCAACGGTCACGCTCGACCGCCATGTACAAGTTGAACCCGCGCAGTCCGTACGCGAGCGCGCAAGTCAGCGCGTACAGTGAGTCCTTCTCGTCGAGCGTCGCAAAGAACGGCGGGAAGCCCGCACCCACTTCTGCACCAAACGCGGGAGCCCCATCACCTTCTGTGCGCGCGGCGAGCTCACTCGTGCGACGCATGATCATCATGTGCTCACCGGGAGCTGCGCGATGGTAGTAGTCGAGCGCGACGAGATCGATCGAGTTGGCCATGCGCGCAGCGTTGAGCGGAGTGGCAGCCTCGCCCAACGGGAAGTTGTGCATCGTCGGAATACCGGTGAGACCAGCGTCCGAGAGTGCCGACGCGAATCGCTCCATCGCGGTCGCGAGCAAGTGTTCGTGAAACTCGATCCAATCCATGTGCCGCGTGACTTCGTCGAGAGACTTCGCGTCGAAGCGGGTCGGCGGATTCACGGTTGCAAAAGTGACTTCATCGGCAGAGTCGCCTTCGAGTCGCCACGCCAATCGCAATGCAGTCGGTCGCTTGTACTTTGCACGTAAAAACTGGCGAAAAAGAGCCACCGAATCGGGGTGATAGTCCTGATCATAGGGACCGTCGCGGAAGTACATCGCGCCTTCGTTGTCGATTTGAAGGAGCACGATCGGTCCCTTGGGCCACACGTGTTTGCTCAACACTTTGGCGCACGCGGTGAGCCACTTCTCGACTTCGGCATGGAAGGCTTCGCTGGCATAACTCGGCACAGGAAAACCAACAGGCACCATCGGCAGCATCACCGGATTGTCGCGCGGCGTGCGCGCCTGACACGCACGATCCCAAACCACTCGCTCCGGCAATCCGAAGTACGTGAGCTCCGCGTTGATGTGCGGCCCAGGTCGGATCACCGCGCGCATGCCGCGCTCGTGGATCATGTCGAGGAAGCGCGACACATCGAGACGCGGATCAGTCTCGCCAAAGTCGAGCGCGCCCGCGGGATTCTCATGCACTCCCCACGGGACGTAAGTATCGACCAGCTTCATGCCCATAGCTTTCATCGCATCGAGGCACGCACCCCAGTCGCGCGGATCGTGCCGCCAGTAGTGCATCGACCCGCACACGAGCGGCAAGATCTCAGCACCTGAGAGAGAAAGCCCCTGCGGATGCAGGCTAACCGTGGCGTTTGGGCGGGGCATCGAATCAGTCGAAGGTGACAGTGCCCGTGTAGGGATTGCTCTTGAGACCACCTTGGTCGGTGAGCACAAACCCGTAGTCGAACGTCTTGCCTTTGTAGGCCGCCGCGAGTCCGACGCTCACCGTTTGAGTGAGCGCGTTCGCCTGTGTCGCGACATTGGTGGTCGTCGACTTGCCGTTCGCGGTGAAGGTGATCACCAGCAGCACCGCATAGTCATCGGCGTCGGAGTAGCTGTACTTCACGGTCCACGTATAGCTGCCATCTGCCGACGCGGTCACGTGTGTAGGGGCGTCGAACGAGACCCATGTTGGCGGCACGGATCGCTGCGGGCTCGAACATGAAAGGAGCAATACGGAGGACAAGACCAGGGCGCGCACGACCATCGGAGTCTACGCCGCTTTCAGCCATGTCGGGCGGCTCAATGCGCTGCTTTCGCGCCGTCCACCCGTCGCCGTCCGCCGTCCCCGTCCCCGTTCGCGTCCCCGTCCCCGCTCCCGTCCCCGCTCTGATGCTACGGTGGCGCTCCATGACAGCTCAGAAATCGCACGACCTCTTTGTGCGGGCGCAACGCGTGATTCCCGGTGGTGTGAACAGTCCGGTTCGCGCGTTTCGCGCAGTCGGCGGCGATCCGATTTTCATCGCGCACGCTGCAGGCGCGTACTTGCACGACGCAGACGGCACTCGATACACCGACTACGTCGGCTCCTGGGGGCCCATGATTCTTGGGCACGCGCATCCAGATGTGGTGCGCGCAATCACCGACGCTGCTGCCCGTGGGACGAGCTACGGAGCGCCTACTGAACTCGAAGTGACGTTCGCCGAGAAAATTTGCCAGATGTATCCGTCGATCGAAATGATGCGTGCAGTGTCGAGCGGCACTGAAGCGACCATGGCTGCGATTCGTGCGGCGCGCGGGTTTACGGGACGCGATGCGATCGTGAAGTTCGAAGGTTGCTATCACGGGCACGCAGACTTCTTGCTCGTCAAGGCGGGCAGCGGCGCAGCCACCTTGGGAGTGCCGGACTCGGCGGGTGTGCCGGCAGCGGTCGCAGCCAACACAGCGACGCTTCACTACAATGACGTGCCCGCGCTCGAAGCGTTGTTTCGGGCGCGTGGCAAAGAGATCGCGGCTGTGATCGTGGAGCCTGTCGTGGGCAACATGGGTTGCGTTCCACCCGAAAAAGGCTTCCTCGAGGCGATGGTTGCATTGTGCAAGCAATACGGAGCGGTCTCGATTTTCGATGAAGTGATGACGGGATCGCGTGTGGCTCGCGGTGGCATGCAGTCACGTGCGGGCATCAACCCAGACATGACCTGTCTAGGGAAAATCATCGGTGGTGGATTGCCGCTCGCTGTTTATGGTGGCCGGCGCGACATCATGGAAAAGATCGCGCCTCTCGGTCCCGTCTATCAAGCCGGCACGCTCAGCGGAAACCCAGTCGCGGTGAGCGCAGCGCTGGCCACCATTGCTCATCTCGATGACGCGCTCTATGCGCACCTCGAGGCGCTCGGAGCGCGACTCGAAGCTGGGATGAACGCCTCGATCAAGAAGCACAACCTCGCAGCGTGCGTGCAGCGCGTCGGTTCGATGATCACACTCTTCTTCGCGAAGGGTCCTGTGCGCTCGTGGAACGACGCGAAAGACGCCGACACCGCGCGCTTCGGCAAGTGGCACCGTGGGATGCGCGAAAGAGGCCAATATTGGCCTCCATCTCAGTTCGAAGCCGCGTTCATCAGCGGCGCGCACACGAACACGGACATCGACGCGACGATCCAAGCTTGCGACGAATCACTCGCGATCAATTCGTGACGGGCACGACCGCGTCGATCGAGAGTTTCGCGCGAACCTCTTCGAGCGTCATGGACCACATCGTCTCGAGCCAGACCGACGGCAAGAATGCTGCGCGCTTGCCTCGACGATAACCGTCGATCGACTTGGCGATGATCCCAGGATGTTTGGGTGTGAACCTGAGTGATCCAACGAACGCGATGAGTAGCGACAGTGGTGTGCCGGTCTGCGCGTAACTAAAAGCCTGCAGAGCAATCTCACCCGCCACGTCTGGCGTGTAGCCCGTCAACACATGCCAGATGTCGTGAGTCTGTCGCATGCGCTGCGAGACATACGCGGGGATCTGCGGCAGGCCAGGCGGCGCCTGAAAGAGATCGGGGTCGAGATGATTGGTGTCGAGGAAACGCACATACTCGCGACCTAGTGTGCCGTTCGGTAGCGCGCGCAGAGCGTCGTAGTCGACATGCTTGGAGTCGATGGAGGGTTGCTCGCGAATCATTCGTCCGCCTTCGTCGGTGATGACCATGCGAGTGAGCAAATGCGGCAACGCACGGCGACCCGTCGCGACTCCTAGCAAGAAAACCTGCTTGGTATCATCTGGATCGCGCATCAACGATACGAGAGCGCGCGCTGCGATTTTGGCTCGCTGGAGCGCGGTGCCGGTAAGAGCGGTGCGGGCGGCAAGCAACTCGTCTTCGTGTGTGACAGCGGATTCCATGAGGCGCCTCCTGTTGGCAACGTTGACAATAGGACCTCTTTGCTTGTTGTCAAGCGTGCCAATAGCTTACACTGTCATTCATGCCGCGCACTCGCCCACGCATTCGACGCACCCCCGAAGAAGCCCGACGGGTGATCCTGGATGCCGCGCTCCGATTGTTTGCCGACGAAGGTCCCGACGCCGTGGGCTTGAAGGAAGTCGCGAAAGCCGCCGGCGTGAGCCACGCACTGGTCACGCACTACTTCGGTACGTATGACGGCCTCGTGGAAGCCGCGTTCTCCGATCACACGCAGCGCATTCGTGCAGAAACAATTTCACGCATCGCAGAGATCACGAGCGGCGGACCGCGCGCCTGGATCGAACACGGCGCCAAGCAACTCGGCCATCCCCTCTACGGCAGACTCATGGCGTGGTCGCTGCTCACGAACCGTGTCAATCAAGCTGATTTTTTTCCGCGGCGCGATCAGGGTTTTCGCAAGCTCGCCGATGTCATCGAGATGCGTCTCGCGTTCGAGAAAAAAGAGCGATCACGCGACGACATCGAGTTCTTTCTGCTTCTCGTGCTCAGTTCGCTGATGGGTTACACCGTCGGCGGTCGCGCGCTTTGGGCCGGTCTCGGCAAAGACGCGACCGAGGAGCGCGACGCGTGGTTTCGGGAGAGACTCGCGACGGCGATCGAACAACTCTCGGGCCTAGGGCCGGAGCCGAAACCGAAACCGAAACGGAAACGGAAAGCGTAGCCAACGGGGGACGGGGACGGGGACGGTGCGGCGAGGGCGACGGGTACGGGTGCGGGTGCGGCGACGGGGACGGGGACGTCTCTCCGCGTCCGTCTCCGTGTCCGTGTCCGTCTCCGTCCGTCTCCGTGTCCGTCTCCGGTGCGCGGTCACGGGGGCTGGCGTCGTTTGTCGCGAGGGACTTCCGTTTCGGTCGGACGGAGAGCCAACACAGTGCTTACCGTCTGCGATCCGCCGGGACCGATGGGCAGACCCGACAGAAGACGCTCGACGATGGCACCGACGCTCTCGCCTCCCAGAATCGCGAGTGGCGCGATGTTCTTCGATAGCTCGGCCGCCATCTGCTGACTGCCGAGTGTCTTCAATGTCGCGATGAGCTCCGGAGCGAGAGCGCTCATCTGCTCCTTGAACGCCACCACTTGAGTCTCGAGGTTCTTGCGCTCGACCTCGGCTTCCTTCTCCATGGCCGCAACCTTCGAGGTCGACGCAATCCGAAATGCCTCGGCTTCATTCGCAGCGCGACCGACGTGCTCCAGTTTGTGCAGCTCCGTGCTCAGACTGGTTTGCGCAACCGCGAGCGCGGAGCTCTTGGCCAACGTCTCGAGCTGCGCCTCGCACACTTGACGATCGACCGACTCCTTCAGCTTTTCAGCGGAGAGGCGCATCTCCTGCTGCCGTCGATTGACCTCGGAGATGATCGCCGTGCGCTGCGCATCGGAGAGCAGCTTCTTCACGTCTTGATCGAGGATCTTCACGTCGAGGACCTCGACGTCGTAGACCCACATGCCGTTCTCTTCGAAGTGTCGACCTTCACGCGGCGAGTCGTTGAGTTTGTCGCCGAGGATCGCGCTGCGAAGAAGCTCTGTGCTGCTCTGGTGGAAGACGTCGATCGGTGTGGCGCGCGCTGCGCCGCGGAGAATCGATCCGAGGTGATCGCACAGCAACCCGACGTAGTTTCGCACGTGGAACCATCGCTCTGGCTCGCCGTTCTTCGTCACGAACGAGACGCGATACGAGAGCGCGACCTCGAGCTCCACGTGATCTGCCGTTTTTACACGAACGACGTCGGAGACTTTGTTTCCCTCGATCTGCAGAAAGCAGGTCGGCAGCAGCACCTCGTCTGTCTTTGGCTTGCCGGTCGAGAGTCGCAGGATCTCGAGGTCTTCGTCGTACGCCAGGATGCGCGTCGTTGGACCGGTGACGACCTCGCGCTTGGCCTTGGCAGTAACCATGATCGCATAGCTCGGTGGGATCGTGATCGACAGCGCATGTCCAGGAGCGCGCTCGCCGATCCCGTAGAGAACGGAGCGCTCCTCGTCCACGGAGCGTGTAACGACTTCGACTTGCGTCGGGTCGGGCAGATAGTTGCACGGGCCCGTGATGGTGGTGATGCGACCAGAGTCGATCGCACGCACGTAGATCCCCTCTTTTTCTGCGATGGGAATGGCCTCCACGACACCGATGACCTCGAGGCTCTCTGTCGGGAAGAAGAAGCCCTCTTTGTCCTTCAAGAAAATTTCCTGACCGGATTCGTACGATCCGGCAGGCACCTGATCGCCGTCGGTCGCGACGAACGGTTTGACGACGCGCGCATGCAGGCCGCCGTTCTTGCGCAAACGCCACGCCGTCCTCACGTAGCCCGCGCTCGTGGGGACGACCTCGAGGCCGGTGCGCGGAATGTAGAAACTGACGTCGCAGCCGCGCACGATCATCTCGGTCCCGATGGGTCGGTCGTCGCCTTCGACTGCGTCATACACACGAACGACGAGGTGTTCGTCTTCGCGCAGCTGGTGACCGCCGATCACCTTGGCCTTCTGCCCAGGCCACAGCGGGAAAGTGGCTGGCCCAGGGACGACGATCTTTCGTCCTGCCAGGAGTTCGACCGAGCCGTTGCTCCCCTTGAGCGGTCGGACACCGGGATCTCGCGGAGGATTGTCGAGAACGATGTACTGCGCAGACGAAGCCGCGACGAAAGGATTCACGCCCTGACCTCCCTCTTCGCCGCGCACCGGGACGAAGCGATCGTTTTTGAGATCGACCAGCCGCTCGGTGTTCGACAAGCTGATCTTGGTCGGCCCCACGTAGAGCATGATGTCGCCCTTGGTGAGATCCTGCACGTAGGCATACTCGTTGGACGCCACCAAGATGTCTCTCTCTCGGATATCTCTCTCGGTCATGGTGCACTCTCCGTTCTTGGGTGTGCTCTCTCGAAGAGCACTAGATGTGCCGCACGGATGATGCGGGGTTGCGACGCGCACGAGCCAAGATGTGCGCGAAGATGACTCGACTCGCACGCGCCACGCTCCGGAATGGATCGCACGGCGAATGGCCTCCACTCGCTGCATGCGGTCTGGGACACGAAGGCGATGGGGCACAACCTTTCAGTCGCAGGTGCCCCCACACGATGCTAATCGCAACGCCATGCTCGACCTCAACATGGACAACCTCCACGCGCTGGTGCGAGCCGTAGCCAAAAACACTGACCCGATCGAGACAACGGCAATGCCTGGCGGCGCGTCCACTCGCAAATATTTTCGCGTGACGTGTGGCGACATGAACATGGTCGCGATGTTCGTTCCCGAGGGCGGCAAACCAGAAGAGATCGGCAAGCACCACGGTCAGGCGCGGTGGCCCTTCTTGGAGGTGCGCGATCTCCTCGAGACACATGGTGTCAACGTGCCGCGCGTGTACGGCGAGGACGCGGACCATGGCTGGTTGCTCCTCGAGGATCTCGGGGACGACACACTCGCGAATCTTCTGCTCCGTGACCCCGCCCAGAAACGTGCATGTTACACGCGTGCGGTGACCGACCTCGCAAAGGCGCAAAAAGCGCTGGACCCGCTTCCCGAGGGGAGCATCGTCGCGACGCGTGCGTTCGATGAAGATCTGCTTCGTTGGGAGATCGATCACTTTCGCGAATGGGGCCTCGAGGCTCGCGGACATCGTCTCGACGCGACCGACCGCGCGACCTTCGACGCAATCGCAGATCGTCTCGCCAAGCGGATTGCGAGTTGGCCGCGTGGCTTCGTGCATCGCGACTACCAGTCTCGTAACCTCATGGTGCGCGCGGACGGATCGCTCGTGTGGATCGACTTTCAAGACGCGCTCCTGGGTCCACGCATCTACGACATGGTCGCGCTGCTCAATGACAGCTACCAAGAGTTCGATCGTCCGTTCGTCGAAGCACGTCTCGACGAATACGCTGTAGCCGTGAACATGTCGGGCGCGCGGCGGGACGCACTGAGTGTCGAGTTCGACTTGATGACGGTGCAACGCAAACTCAAAGACGCAGGCCGCTTCGTGTTCATCGATCGCACGAAGCAGAACCCCTCGTTTTTACGGTTCGTCGTGCCCACCATCGAGAAAGTCGCGTCGTCACTCGCGCGCCTCGAGGCTCACAACGCCGACATGGCGCAGTTGCTCGATTTGCTGCGCAGGATTTTGCCGGACGAAGTGAAAGCGGCGTGACGAGCGGAGACGGGAGCGGGAGCGGGGACGGCGGACGGCGGACAGGGAGCGGCGAACGGGGACGGGAACGGGACGGGAACGGGAGCGGGGAGGGGAGCGGGGCGGGAGCGGGGACAGGGACGGGGACGGGAACGGGAACGGGAACGGCGACGGGGACGGGGACGGCGTACGGGGGATCGCGGTCTCAGTCGCGACCAAGCTGTGGCATGCTCCGCCCCATGGCCGCTGAAAGTCTGGGCATCCTCGGGTACGACTCGTTTCACTTCGTGGTCGGCAATATCGATCGCTCGATCAAGTTCTACACGGAGGTGCTCGACTTTAAAGAGGTCGCGCGGTCTGGGGACGAGCTGACCAAAAAGAGCGGACAGCAATCGCTCGTGTTCGGCGCAGGAGATGTGCGCGTCTGCGTGTCGACACCGCTGACCGAGGGGAGCAAGGCCGCGCGCTACTCCAAGCGACACCCGGCGGGCGTGATGAGCCTGTCGTTTCGCGTGCAAGATCTCGACAAGACCATCGCCATCCTCGAAA
>JAYVXK010001174.1:0-3073 GCA_043785265.1 Myxococcales bacterium
GTGCCGGCCGGCGAGGGCTTGAACGGTGAGCCTCGCACACCATGCCGATCCCAGGCGTCGGTCGCGATGCCGAACACCTCAAGGATCCTGTTACGTCCAGGCGCCAGCGGTTTTCTGGTTCCAGCGAGCCAGTGGCTCACGGCGACCCGCGAGACGCCGAGCGCCTTCGCGATTTCTGCGTGTGTCTTGCCGGTTCTCGCGAGCTGAATTGCGCCGTCGTTTCGAGCCATCGGTCCTCCTCCTGTTACCTCTGTAACAATTTCAAAAAACGCGAGCACCGCAGCCCACTTTCGCCATCCCCCGGTCCTGAGACCCCCACGACTGTTCGAGGGGGGTCGCGTTACGCGCACGTGCCGTCATGGGGCGCGAGGGGTCACGAGCTACTCGGCGTCACTTGCCGATGCACGCAGCGTGTGATGCCGCGTGGTACGATCATGCGATGCGATGGATCGTTGTTGCGCTTGCTTGGACTTTCGTCGCATGCGGCGCGGTCGAGGCAGCGTCTGTCGGCACCGACGGAAGTGTCGACGAGTCGATCGCTGACAGCGCGACCGTTTGGCCCGTCGACGGCGCCGACGTTCAGGCGATCGACGCTGGTCCTTATGAGCCGTGGCAGGGCGACGCGGAGTGCGTCCATGTCGGCCTCTGCCCCAACGTGCTGCCGGCCGCTGGCTCTGCATGCACCCCGTACGTCGTGTGCTCTTACGGGATGTTGGACTCATGCGGAATGACTGCAGTCTGCGGAGGGCCGGTGGACGGAGGTGCGTGGAAGCTGTTCGATGCCGGACCGTGCGCGCCGGTCGTTGTCGGTGGATCTTGTCCAACCTCGCTTGTCTCGAGCGCAACATCGTGCGGTCACATCGGTACGATTTGCGTGCTCGATGGCGGCACGTGTCGCTGCGGCAACGACCCATCGCAGCCGACTTGGGACTGCCGCTCAGCGCCAGCCGCGTGCGGACCTTTCCCGCATACCGGTTGTGCCTGCGCGTCGGCGTGCCTTGCCGACTGCAACGGCGGGTGGACTTGCACGAAGGATGGGCTGCATTTCCAGAGTCCGTGTCCGGATTCGCGCAGGTGAGATCATGAACCCCGCCATCAACGCAGCTCGTGGCGTCGCACTCGTCGCGCTCTTGGCGGGAGCGGTCGTTATCGCGTGTGGAACGAACGCGCCGTCGTCGATTGTCAGTTTCGACGCCGCGCCCGAAGGCGCTGTACCTGACCTCTGCAAGGGACAGGACGCCGGCGCCGTGCCTCAGGACGGCGGGGGGTATTGTTGTCCAGTGCTGATCATCGCGACTCATTGGTGCAGTGGAAACTTCCCTCTCGGTGGGTGGTCCGCTGATCAGAGCGGATGCTGCAAGAGAGGTGCTCCGACCGACACGGCATACGTGGCCACCGTCGACTCGCATGGCTGCGGACTCCTCGTCGTCGACCCAGATGAACATCATTGCTGCAATTGCCCCTGCACATTCCAACCTTCGACTTGCTCCGACTATGACGCAGCCGCGGCGCTCGATGCATCTCAAGACGCTCCTGACGCCGAGTAGCTCGTGACCACTCCCGCCCCATGACGGCACGTGCGCGTAACGCGACCCCCCTCGAACAGTCGTGGGGGTCTCAGGACTGGGGGATGGCGAAAGTGGGCGGCGGTCGTGCGCCGATGCCAAATCGTAACTCGTCATGGTTCCTCCGTTCCAGTCGGGCGTCCGAACTCGCGGTCGACCCAGTCAGCGAACGATTCCTCGCCGTCCTCGGCCTGTAGGTATGTTGGTACTTTGTTGGTACCAGTTTCTGTTCGCTCCCCCGCGCGCACGCACACAGGAGAGATCAACCGGAAATTGGGGTCTACAAAGTACCTACTACCAACGGCTAATCCGTCGTCGGCGGACGTAGGTACATTGTTGGTAGCAACTTCAGTATGAGTCGCCGTGTCGTTGGCGGCGACGGTGAGCGGAGTGTTGGTACCTACAGTACCTACGGCCCCGAGAGCGTCCAAACGGGTGATGTGCTCCTCGGGTGTGGCGAGGCGTACACCGCGCCACCCATTCTCGACTCGAGCACCGCTTCGAACGCCGCACTCCACGACGCCGCGCGCACGCAGGCGTTCAGCGAAGCGACGTGCACCAAGCGGTTCGGCGCCTTGCTCCTCGCACCAACTCTCGTACGTCTCGCGAAGCGCTTTACGCGCGACACGAGCATTGGCTTCGAACACGAGCTGTGCTTCGAAGAACTGTCCGACGACGTCGCTCTCTGATCGATAATCGGCAGTTGCGGTTTTCACCGCAGGCGGTTCACCGAGCCCCGTTTGCTGCCACGCAACAGCCCCACAAACAGCCCACGCGAGGATGCCTGGGAGTTCTTCCCGTAGCTTGTCTGGAAGCGATTTGTCGCGCTCCTGTTCGGGAATGCAGACGGTCCACGGGATGAGTCTCATGCGTCGCCAGATGCCCTCGTCGTCGCCTCGCACGGTCGGTTTGTGGTTGCCCGCGATGAACAACTTGTGAGTCGGCAAGAACGACCATTCGTCCTCGCGCATGCGCCGGCAGTTGATCGGATCTCCGCCTGTGAGGTCCTTCACAAGCGCCTCGTCGAACGCTTGGCCCGCGCCGATCTCCGAGCACGTCACGAAGCGCCGACCGTGCAACGTCGCGAGCTCAGTGGAGTGGCGCTCGCCTTTACCGCGGAACAGCAGGCCCCTACTCGCTGGTGACGCGTAGTCGCCCAGGAGCGCGTGGATCGTTGATAGGAAGGTACTCTTCCCATTCGCGCCGCCACCGAAGAAGAACCCTAGCGAGTGTTCGCGGACGGATCCCGTGAGCGCATACCCCACCATGCGTTGCAAGTACCCGACGAGCTCGGCGCTCTGATCCATCGCGCGCAACAAGAACGCGTCCCAGGTCGGACACACCGCGGCGACGTCGTACGAAATGGGCGCGAGCTTGGTCATGAGGTCGACGCGACGATGATCGCGGATAACTCCATGCTCCAAGTCGAGAGTGCCGTTCTCGACATTGAGCAGCCACGGATTGGCGTCGAGCTTGTCGTGGGTGATCGTGACGGCGCTGAAGGTCTT
>JAYVXK010001175.1:0-3065 GCA_043785265.1 Myxococcales bacterium
GTCGAACTCGCTGATCAAGACACTCCCGGCTATGCCTTTCGCGCGACGACTCCTGAAGGCGTCGTCATGAGCGTCAAGGTAGAGGACGAGCCCAGCGACAACGGAGCAGACCTGGAGTTTTGGGCACGCGCCGTCACTCTCCAAATGAGAGATGTTCAAGGTTATGCCCTGGTCGAGTCTCGAGACATCACCTCGCGCGATGGCACCAAAGGCAAGCAGTTGCGCTTCGGTCACGATGAGGGCAGCAAACCGTATGCTTATTGGATAAGCCTCTTCGTCGCGCAAAATAGGCTGTTCATCGTCGAAGCAGGCGGCTCGAAGCACACGTTCGATCGCTGGACTCCCAGTCTCGAGTGGATGCACAAGAGCGTGCGCGTGCGATGCAGTTCCTGGGTCGCGCCCGTCTTCGCCTCGCATACGTGCAACCGTTGGTGATGCGCTGGCTGCATCACATCTGCGCGAGTCCACCACCCGTCGGTGACTATCTGCCTGACTCTCTGGCGACAGAAGGCTTCATTCACTGCTCGTACAAAGACGCAGTGAAGGAGAGCGCGGCCCTTTATTTCAAGGGGGTTTCGCAGTTGTATGTATACCGCATCGATCCCCGCCGTCTCTCTGCGCGGGTCGAGGTCGCTCCTTCTCCGCGTGGTCCCATGCCGCATGTGCACGGACCCATCGAACGCGACGCGATCCGCGAAGTGATCTCACTCGACGCGCTCGCCGCGCGCCCGGACGAAGTCACGGGGACACGGTTTGGGTTCGTTGCGTTTCCCAACATGACGCTGCTCGATCTCATTGGCATCTACGATCCGATCTCACGCTTGCAGAGCATGAAGTTCGACGTCGACTCCTCATGCGAGATCATCGGCGGCGTCTCGGAGGCAGATTGGAGCGCGGACGGCGCAACCTTGCGAGTGTCGCGCGTTCGCCCTGATCTAAGCCAGTTTGACGTGCTCGTGCTTCCTGGTGGACACGGCTCTCGCGTTCTCGAAAAAGACGATGCCTTCGTCGCGTGGCTCAAAACCTTCCCCCAAAATCGCATGGTCGTCAGTGTCTGCACGGGCGCGCTCTTGCTTGGCGCCATGGGGCGGCTCCTTGGCAAGCGCGCGACGACTCATCGAAGCGCGATCAGCGAGTTGGCGCGATTCGGTGCGACCGCAGTCGAAGCACGTGTGGTCGACGCCGGACAGGTCATCACGAGTGGTGGCGTCACAGCGGGGATCGACTGTGGCCTCTGGGTGGTGCGTCGGCTCATGGGTAAAGACATCTCGGACAAGGTCGCGACCCAGATGGAACACACCGAAACCCCCATAGATCCAGCCTCGCGCGTCTGCTAGTTGCTTTGCGCGCATGACTACTCGCGTTCGCTTCGCGCCCTCGCCGACGGGCTACCTTCACATCGGCGGCGTGCGCACGGCTCTCTTCAATTGGCTCTGGGCTCGCAAGACCGGCGGCAAGTTCATTCTGCGCATCGAAGACACCGACCAGGAGCGCAGCACACCCGAGAGCGTGCGCATCATCTTCGAGTCGATGAAGTGGCTCGGTTTGGACTGGGACGAAGGACCCGAAGTCGGCGGCGAACACGGCCCCTATTTTCAAATGCAGCGACTCGCTCTGTACAAAGAGTGGAGCGAGAAACTCATCGACAAGGGCAACGCGTATCGTTGCTACTGCACCAAGGCCGAACTCGACGCGCAACGCGAGGCGCTCAAGCAACGCGACCCCAAGGCCAACTTTCGATATCCGGGCACGTGTCGCGAACGCAAGGATCAGCCTGATTTACCGTTCGTCGTGCGCTTTCGGACACCAACCGACGGCACGACCAGTTACGTCGACAAAGTGTTTGGCGAGATCACCACTCCCAATCACGCTCAACAAGACTTCGTGCTCGTGCGGTCAGACGGCGTGCCTCTCTACAACTTTGGCGCGGTCGTCGACGACATCAGCATGGGCATCACTTTGATCGCGCGTGGACGCGATCACATGGTCAATACGCCTCCGCAACTGATGCTGTACCAAGCGTTCTATGCCGAGCCTCCGCACTTTGCGCATCTACCCATGATGCTCGCGCCCAGCGGAGAGAAACTCAGCAAACGACATGGCGCGGTCAGTGTCACTGAGTATCGCGATCAGGGATATTCGCCCGCAGGGGTGCTCAACTACTTGGTGAGGTTCGGTTGGTCGCATGGTGATCAAGAGGTCTTCTCGCTCGAAGAACTGGTCTCCACTTTCAACTGGGAGGCCTGCGGTCGCGGCGACGGCAAGTTCGATACGAAGAAATTTTTGGCCATTCAGCATGAGCATCTCAAGAGCGAAAAACTCACGCCAGACCCAGAATATGCCGCTCGCGTGACTCCTTTCTTGGGCATGCGTGGTCTGCACACCCTCAGCGCGTCAGACGTCCAAAACTCGATCTACACGGTGCGCGAGCGCTCACGCACATTCGTCGAAGCTGCAGACGGACTCGACTTCTTCTTTCGCGACCCACCCAAGATCGACGACGCCGCGCGCGCCAAGTTCCTCACCCCTGCACATGCTCCTAACCTAAGGGCGCTCGCGGCGATGTTGGAACCCGTCACGACCTGGACCGAGGCCGAACTCGACGCGCGTGTTCATGCTTGGCTCACGGAAAAAAACCTAACCATCAAGGATGTCGCTCAGCCGGCGCGCGTCGCTTTGACTGGGCGCACGGCGAGTCCTGGTCTCTTTCAAGTGATGTTCGTCCTCGGCAAGTCTCGCTGTCTCGAACGCCTCGCGCGCGCCGCTTCGATGGCCGACTCGGCGGTCCACGCGATGCCCACCAAGAGCTGACGTGTCACCGCTGCTAGGAGGCTTCGCTCCCATCGATCCGCCGCCGTCCGGGTTCGATGGCTTCATCAGCGTGGCCAAGCCATTCATCCCGATTCCGGGGTTGTTGCTCATCTTGCCACTCGTCTATTTGTTCTTCAGCGGCACCTGGCGAGAACTCGATTTAGACGCACAAAAGTGGCGCGGCGAGACACTCGCGCGCGGTGAGATCGACAAGCGTCCGCTCGTGGCACTCGTGATGTGCGCGGTGATCCTCA
>JAYVXK010001176.1:0-9942 GCA_043785265.1 Myxococcales bacterium
TCGCGCAACGCACCTGTGCCATGTCCGTGGGTCACGAACGCCACGCGTCGCCCCTCGAGCGCTCCGCGATCGAGGAAGGTGAGCATCATCGAGAGCGCATCGTCGACGCGCATGCCGCGTACGTCGCACGTGTTGTCGCTCGTTTGAATGGGCACTTCGAAGTGGGCCGAGCTCGAGTCGCTCGCTCGTGGTTGTGGTTTGCGCTTCGCGACTTCGGCTTCCGAGCGACGGAGTTCGTGGATTCGCACGGTCAACTTCAAAGCGCCTGCCGCGACGCGAACGTCTGCGCCAGACACCTCCAACACCTCGGCGTCTGCGCGCAGACGCGGCACGTACACACGGGCGCCGCGCCTCAACGTGGACGCATCGACATTCTCTCTCATCGCCTCCGGACGCGTGACGAGTGACTCGAGTTCGCCACCCATCGCCACTGTGCTCGCCACGCGATCGAGCGCCCGTGCCGCCTCTCGCACACTTTGTTCGTCTGGAGTTTTGCCACGTAGCTTGGCTTGCGCGGCACGCAGGTCTTCGCGTGCACGACGTACCGACGCCAAGAGCGCCTCGGCTTCTTTCGAGATCATCGTTTGCTCGCGTTGGCGCGCGCGATCCAACTCGTCTTGTAGATGTTGCCGAAGTGACTCGACCTCGCGGAGCTTGTTTTCAGCCGCAGAACGAGCCAGCTCCAAGGCGGCGCGTTCGTCGTTTGCGCGTCGCACGATTTGCTCGAAGCTGTGATCTTCTTTCGAGAGAAACTTTTCGGCGCGCTCGAGCACTGTGCTGGGCATGCCGAAGCGACGGGCGACCGCGAGCGCGCTCGAGCTGCCGGGAATGCCGACAGTGAGAAAAAAGTTGGGCGTCATCGTGCGTAGGTCGAAACCAACCGACGCATTGACGAAGCGATCGTCTCCGAGAGCAAGCGCCTTGAGACCTTCGTAGTGAGTGGTGGCCACCACAGCTCCTCCTCGCGCGCAGAGCGAGTCGAGGACACCTGCAGCGAGCGCTTCGCCTTCGCGAGGGTCAGTCCCCGTGGCGACCTCGTCGAGCAGGACAAGCGCGCCCGGCCGCGTCTCCTCCAATACGTGGGCGAGATTCTTGATGTGCGCGCTGAACGTCGACAAACTCTTCGAGAGACTCTGGTCGTCGCCGACGTCTGTGAGGACGACCTCGAAAAAACCGACGACACTGCCTTCTTTGCAGGCGATCGGGAGTCCCGCGCGAGCGAGAAGCGCGGCCAGCCCCATCGTCTTGAGAGCAACGGTCTTTCCGCCAGCGTTTGGTCCGCTGACGATCATCGCGTGACCGCTCTCGATGCAGAGGTCGCTCGCGACGACTTCGCTCTTGGGCATGTCGAGCAAGAGCAACAGGTGCCGCGCGCCCATCAACTCCAGGCGAGGCGATCGAACGAGATCGGGCAAGACGAGATCGCAGTCGCGCGCGAGCTTTGCGGACGCTGCGCGAAGGTCTGCTCGTGCGAGTGCTTGCACGCAGGCGACGACCGAAGAGAACACATCCGCGAGCAGAGCGGTTAGGCGTCCCAGAACCACCAGCTCCTCGCGCGCCACGTCCGACTCGAGCATCTTGAGGCGGTTGCCCATGCCCACGACGACACGCGGCTCGACGAAGATGGTCCCGCCGGAGCCGCTCGTGGCGTGAACGATGCCTGGAAATCGCTGGTGAGCGTCGCTGCGAATCGGCAAGACGTAGCGGCCTTCGCGCTCGGTGACGAAGCGGTCTTGCACGATGTCTGCGTAGCGAGTCATCAGCTCGTCGAGTCGTCGCATCATCCGCTCACGCGCCGCACGCCACTCGCCGCGCAATTCTTTGAGTCGTGGACTCGCGTGATCTGCGAGCGATCCGTCAGCGTCGAAGCAACGCGCGACTTCGTCTGCAACAGGGTCGAGCGATGGATCGGTCGCGCACGAGTCGAACAAGTTGGGGCATGTGGTTTTGCGCGCGACGAGAAACCTCCGCAGCGCGCGCGCCCCTTGGAGCATCTGCGCGAGCATGCACAACTCGGGACCGCTCAGCACACCTCCGGCGCGCAGTCGATCGAGCGGTTCGGTCACGTCGTTAGTCGAAGGCACTGGTAAGCCAGACCCACCGCTGAGCGCTTGATGCGCCTCGCGCACTTCGTCACTTCGACGCTGGGCGTCCTCGAACGTTTCGGCGAATTCGAAGGCCAAAGCGGCCATTTTCCCGAGTTCGCCTGCGCATCGATCTGCGAGCGCATTGAGCACGCGATCCCACTCGAGATCGTCGCGGGTTTTTTTGGGACAGGGATCAGAAGTCATGACAGTGGCGTTCCGCGAAAGAAATCTTACCCGAATCGGAGTCGGAGTCAGAGTCAGCACGTTGAGGAGACGATGACCAGCGGCGATGTGCGAGCGCGCTGATCTCGCCGAGCGAGGCGTCCGAGTGTCCAAGCCATGGCTTTCTGCTACGGCCGCTCTTACCGCGAAATCGCGGCAGTGAGCGCGCGAGCGATGATCTATGCGAGAGATCATCGTCGCTCTCTCCGCCGGATCGCTCCGGGTTCAGTACCTTAGGACCGTTATACGAGAGAGTGCTTGTGGGGCCTGGACGGCCGGGCACCTTGATCGGAGAGACCAAGGCACACGGTTTGGACGCTAGGGCATGCGCTCTTGGACGCACGACCGGCTCGAACCGGACAGTGAGTCTACGAATGGGCCTATACTGGAAGATCGATGCACGAAGGGGATGTCGTTGCAGAACGCTTCGTCGTGGAGCAACTCGCAGGATCGGGAGGCATGGGCTCGGTCTATAGGGCTCATGATCGCGTGACGGGCGAAACTGTCGCATTGAAGGTCATTCGCGTCGCGGCCGATACGGAAGAATATTGCGCGCGTCTGTCACGCGAAGGCGAGGCTCTCGCGCGCTTGAAGCATCCACACATCGTTCGATACATCGCCCACGGGGTGTTGCCGACCGGCGCACCGTATGTCGCACTCGAGTGGATCGGAGGCGACACGCTCGGTCGCAGACTCTCGCAGAAAGGGCTCACACTCACCGAGACAATCGACGTGCTGGCCCAAGTCGCGGACGCGCTTGGTTTTGCGCATGTGCACGGCATCGTCCATCGTGACGTGAAGCCGGGCAACGTGATGCTCCGCGAGGAGGGACTCAACGCCGTGCTGCTCGACTTTGGAGTCGCGCGCGTTTCGGTGGACGCGGGAGAACTCACCCGAACCGGCATGTTGGTCGGTACACCGCTCTACATGGCACCAGAGCAAGCGCGAGGCGCACGCGATCTCGACGCGCGCGCCGACGTGTTTGCGCTTGGGTGTCTGACGTTCAAATGCCTCACCGGAAAGGCCGCGTTTGCCGCAGACGACGTGCTCGCAGTGTTGGCAAAGGTGTTGCTCGACAACGCGCCCCGCCTTCGCGATGTGCGGCCTTCGCTGCCAGCCGAGCTCGACGTCGTCGTCGCCAAGATGCTCGAACGTGATCGCGACCGGCGCTACCCCGATGGGAACGCCGTCGCTCTTGCCTTGCGATCGCTGGGCGACTTGACCGATGAAATTGGAGGCTCGAACACCATCGCGCTTGCGGCGCCGTCGAGCCCTTCGCTGACGCGAGGGGAGCAACGGCTCATGAGCTTGGTGGTGGCTGGTTCGCTGGACCCGCGCGTGGCAGACGAGCGAGTCACTTTGGTGCGCGAGGCGATCGCCGACCTCGGCGCACGCTGCGAAGCGCTGGCGAATGGCTCGATCGTCGTGGCGTGTGAAGGTGCGGCGAGTGCGACTGATCTCGTCGCTGGCGCAGCACGAGCTGCGTTGCGTGTTCGGCGCGTGCTCTCCGACGCGCCCATCGTCGTCGTGACAGGGAGAGGATCGTCGATGTCGTCGCGCACGGGTGCCGAGAACACTTCGCTTGGCGGCGGCGACATCTTCAATCGTGCATCGCAGACTCTTCGTAAACTCTCGGAGAGCGATTCGCCGCAAAGGATCCTCCTCGACGAGGCGACCGCGCGGTTGCTCGACCCGCGATTCGAGGTAGTCGCGAGCGCGTCAGGGCCCGAGCTGCGCGCAGAGATGGCGCTCGCAGAACCCGTACGAACACTGCTCGGCAAAGCGACGACCTGCGTGGGCCGCGAACGTGAGCTCGCGTTGCTGGCCGCGACACTCGACGAATGCGCGACGGACTCAGTAGCGAGAGCCGTGGTCGTCACGGCACCCAGCGGCGGAGGGAAATCACGCCTCCGTTTTGAACTTCTCCAGCGCGCACGCCAAATGTACCCGGACGCGCTCGTGCTCATGGGGCGTGGAGATCCGCTGCTGACAACGGGCCCATACGCCATCCTCGCGCAGGCCGTGCGGCGCGCTGCGACGATCAAGGAAGGCGAGCCCGCTTTGGTTCGGAGCGACAAGTTGACCGAGCTCGTCGCAAAGCACGTTGCCTCGGCCGAGTGCGAGCGCGTGACCATGTTTTTGGGTGAGCTCGTCGGTGTGCCGTCGACACGCGTCAACGACGCGATGCTCGAGTCGGCTCGACGCGATCCAACACTGATGGCCACGCGCACGCGACGCGCGTTCGAGGATTGGCTGGATGCAGAAGCGACTGCCAGACCCGTGCTGCTGATCTTGGATGATCTTCAATGGGGTGACGCTGCAACAGTGCGACTCGTCGATACGACCATGACAAAGCTCGCGGACCGCTCGCTGTTCGTGCTCGCGCTGGGCAGACCCGAGCTGCATGCGAACCACCCTAATTTATGGGCAGATCGCAACGCACAGCCGCTGCCACTTGGTCCGCTCTCGCGCAAGGCAAGCGAGAAGCTCGCGCGCGAAGTGCTCGCCGACAAAGCGACCGACGCGATCGTCGAGCGCGTGGCTAGACTCGCCGGGGGCAACGCGTTCTACCTCGAAGAGCTGTTGAGGAGCGCCGCGGCGGGCGAGAGCGAAGTGCCAGAGTCGGTCCGCGCGATGGTGCAGACACGACTCGAAGCATTGGAACCCGAAGCCCGACGCGTGCTGCGTGCGGCGAGCATCTACGGCGACGCGTTTTGGCCAGGGAGTGTTCGTGCGCTCTTGGGTGAGGCTTCGATTGCAGTCGAGCCTTGGCTCACTGCGCTGACGCTCCGCGAGATTCTTGCTGCGCGCGACGACTCCCGCTTTCCTGCCGAACGAGAGCACACGTTTCGTCACGCGATGTTTCGCGAAACCGCATACTCGATGTTGACCGAAGACGACCAAAAGCTCGGTCATCGACTCGCGGCCATGTGGCTGGTTTCTGCTGGAGAACATGATCCGCTCGTCGTGGCCAAGCACTTCGAGCAGGGCGACGACCCAGCGCTCGCGTCGCCATGGCTGGTGCGCGCGGCAGAAGCGGCGTTCGAGAAAAACGAGTTTGCGCTGGTCTTTGCGTTGGCTCGCCGTGCGGATGCTGCCGGCATCGGTGGTGAACAGCGCGGCGAGATGCTTCTTCACGAAGGGCAAGCGCATCGCTGGAGAGGCGAAACAGATATCGCGCAGACGTGCGCGCGCGCTGCGATCGAGCTTCTCGAGCCACACGGCGATGGTTGGGTGAGCGCGGTGAGTCTGCTCGCAACCACGAGCGGCTACCGAGGTGACTTCCCTGAGCTCGAGAGGTCGGCGGTTCTCTTGCTGGCACACGCCACACGACAAGACGACACGACCAGGCGTCGCACCGCGATCGCCGTCGCCGAAACGACAGGCTCGCTCTTCGTCAGCGGTCGTCAGGCTTTGGCGCTCGAGTTGCTCGAAGCAGCAGAGGCTTCTGCAGCGCCAATCTTCGATCACGACCCGCTCGTCGCCTCCCGCATCTACGCGGCTCGACGCGCCCGGAGCAGTCTGGAAGACAACCCTCAAGAAGTGCTGGAGCTCACGGTCGCGTGTCGCGATGCAGCGCTGCTGGCAGGCGACGCCCGCACGGTGTGCGTCGCAGGCGTCAACATTGGATACACTCTCGGCTTGCTCGGACGATGGGACGAAGCCGAGCCGGTGTTGCGGGAAGTCTTCGATCAAGCGGCTTTGGCAGGTTTTGCGACCACAGTCATGCACGCGAAGCAAAACCTTGGGTATGTGCTCCTTCGGCTCGGCAAGCTGGACGAGGCCGAGGCGCTGCAGCGAGAGGCGTGCGTCGAGGCAACGAAGCAAAACGCTCTGAGATTTTTGGTATCGTCGCACACGTGCTTGTCGGGCATCGCACTCGCGCGCGGAGACGCGACCACTGCGGTCTCTGAAGCGCGTCTTGCGGTCGCCGCAACAAAACCGTCTACGCCGTCGGCTATCTATGTGCTCGCGATCCTCGCGGACGCGTTGCTCGCACAAGGCGAGGTCGAAGAGGCAGCTGAAGCGGCGAGTCGCGCACTTGCTCAGCTCGAAGAGAGCGGTGCTTTCGACGTGAGTTCTGCGCTCGTACGTGCGGTCAACATCGAGACGCTACTGCGCGTTGGTCGATCACAAGAAGCACTGGCGCTGCTGCAGGGCGCTCACCTTGCGCTGATGGCGCGCGCGCAACGCGTGCCTGATGGCCCGTGGCGCACACGATTCCTCAACGATGTGCCGGAGCATGCGCGCGTTCAGCGGTTGATGGCTCTGCATGGCCACATGTCCTAGGGCTTGTCGCTGCCATCGCTCGACGATGAGATCCTTCGGCCTCCCTGTGCGTAAGAGGCACGCATGCGCTCTTGTGTCATGTTGGTGTGTGCCCTCGTTCTCCCCTTAGGTGCAGGCTGCGGTCAGGCCGCCGTCCAAGGCGCGATCGAAACTCCGGTCGCGGTCAGCGCGGCGCCCATGCCGAGATTGCCGCCGCCACATGTCGAGGGTGCACTCTCCACGAGGCAGGTTCTTGCGGGCCGCGATGCGCTGGTCACAGCGCGGATCACCATTGATACCCGTACCAAGACTCCCATTGCGCGCCCGCCGATCGATGTCGTGCTTTGCATGGACACGTCAGGCTCGATGGAGGGCAAACCCATCGACGACGCGCGTCGCGCTGCGCTCTCGTTCGTCGATGCACTTCAACCCGGCGACGGTTTCGCGCTCGTCACCTTCGATTCAACGGTCGAACACGTCGTCTCACCCAAGCAAATCGTCAAAGCCGATCTGCCTGACATTCGGGCTCGCATCGGGAAGATTTCCGCGAAGGGTACGACCGACATGGCGAGCGGAATGCAAGCTGCCTTCGAAGATAGTCAACGCATCTACGACGCCACGCGAGTCAATCGCATCGTTCTGCTCGGCGACGGCGTGCCCAACGACGCAACCCCCATCAAAGCTCTCGCGCAGGCTTCGGCGTCGCGCGGCGTTGGCATCTCGACGGTGGGTCTTGGGCCGGACTACGACGAGATCCTCATGGGCGAAGTCGCGCAACTTTCGGGCGGGCGCTTTCGTTATGCGGATGACTCGAGCAAGGTCGCCAAATTCTTCGACGAAGAAATCGTGCGGATCGCCCAAGTTTCAGCCAAAGGCGCGACTCTCGAACTCACGGCAGGGCCCGGAGTGATCGTCACGAGCGTGATCGGCCAAGAGATCGCGCGTGTCGGAAACGTCGTGCGCGTCTATCTCGGCGACATCAGCCTTGGCTCTCAGCGTGATCTCTACGTGAGAATGAAAACGGGTCCCCACCGCGACGGTGCTTCGGTCGAGCTGCTCGACGCCGTGGTGCGATACACCGCCGAAGGTGTCGCGCACGAACAACGCGTGTTCATCGGCGCTCACGCAACGAGCGACAGCGTGAAACTCGCCGCCGAAAAAGATCTGGACGTCGAGAAGGGTGCTGAGGTCGCGCAACAAGCGGCCGACAAGATCGATGCGATACGCAAAGCGCACGACAGCGACAAGGCCAAAGCTCCCCCGAATGTCGTCGTCAACACCGCAGGAGGTCAGAAGCCCTCCGCTCCTCCAATGCCAGCACCCATGGCCGATCCCGCCGTGAACCTGGTCATGAAGCGCGACCACGCGGACGCCATGCAAACGCTCTTTCAGTGAGCTTCACGCTGAGAAGAGTGAGCCGGCTCGTTCGAGAGCTTGCAATAGCTCTTTGGATGTTGGGTCGTCGGAAGGCTTGCAAAAGGCTTCAATTTCGAAGGTTCGACGCGCAAGCTCGCCAGCGGTGGGATCGGCGATCGCTTGGACGAGTGCATTGGTGATGGCCCCGCGTTCGTCCCCCGACAGAGCACTTCGTGCCGCAATCACGTCCGCGGGAATGGGACCTAGAATCGAGAACACACGAAAGAGTGAGTCGCCCTCGGGCACGGATCGCCATCCTGCGGCGACGACCTTTCCGCTCGCGTCCAAGCGCGCGAACGTCGCGGTGATGTCATAGACTTCACCTGCAACCGCGCGCACCGCAGCGTCATGAGACCCAAAGAAACGCTCCTCGAGAAAGCTCGTTCTCGGATCGATTCCATGCTCGAGCAAGAACAGCCGTGGCATCACGTAACCCGATGCGCTCCAAGGATCGACCCAAGCTGCACGTGTGGTGCGAACGTCTTCGAGCGACATGATCGCGCTCGATTGACGGCACACCAGAACGCAGACGGACGATTGCGCGCGTTGACTGCCGAGTAGAGTCGTGACGGCGGCGTCGCGCTGTAGGTGTGCGTGCACGATCGGGGGGACCCACGCGACATCGACCGATCCATCGCGCAGCCCGCGAGTGAGTTCTTCGTAAGAGAGAGCGACCTTCGGGACGACTCGCCGCTCGAGTTTTGCGCCTAGCCATCGCGTGAGCTGGTCGAAACTTTGACCCATCGGCTCGCGGTTTTTTTGCCACGTGAGGGCGAAGACCAGGTCTTTCAACGGAGGAGACTGTACCGTCCATTGCCTGTTTGCAGGCGACAGTTCGACACTCCATGTTATCGAGGGTCCAAGCCATGACCGACGAGTGGACGATCGACGGACTCACGGCGGACTGGAAAATCGCCCAGCGAAAGCGCGGTCATCGCCACTCGACCGACGACGTGCTCACCGGTTGGTATGCCGCCGAGTGCGCGCCCGACCGAGAACGCATCCTCGATCTCGGCAGCGGGATTGGTTCGGTGGGTCTGCTCGCTCTCTGGCGCTCACCCCGCGCCAGGCTCACTGCGGTCGAGGCACAAGAGATCAGTTTTCGTTTGCTCGAACACAACGTGGAGATGAACGGTCTGCGCGACCGGGTGCGTACGATCCACGGCGATTTACGGGTCGTTCGCTTTGTGGACGAATCGTTTGATCTCGTGACGGGCAGTCCACCCTATTTCGACGCACGCGCGGGCATCGTGCCAGCAGACACGCAGAAAGCTCACGCACGGTTCGAACTGCGCGGAGACGTGCGTGACTACTGCATCGCTGCGCGTGAGGCGATGAGCGCGAGCCGGGACGCGAGATTCGTTTTTTGCTTTCCATCGCCAAGGCGCGCGTACGCAGAGCGTGCGATTTTGGAGAACGGGCTTGCGATCGTCCGGTCGCGAGAGGTCTGCCCACGAGCAGGAATTCAGCCTTTGTTCTCGCTCTTCTGTTGTCGTCTTGCCGCAGAGATTGGGCCCGATCCCGTGGTCGAGCCGCCTCACTACGTCCGGGACGAACGCGGCGCAGAGACCAGAGAACACGCAGCCGCCCGGGCGACCTTCGGCATGGGCGGCCCACGCTAGTTTGCGCAATGGTTTGCCCCAATCGTCGGAACGTCGCAATCTCTCGTCGAAGATGCGAAACTATCTTTCCATGCTTCTCTTGTCCGAACCGCCGCCGCACGCTCGAGCTGGAGCTACGCGCGAGTCGCGACACAAGCTTAGATCGGTGCGCCAAGCGTGGAGATCATAGGTCGCAAGATCGGCGGCAAGTTCGCGATCGAGGCGTTCATCGGGGGCGGCGCGATGGGTGCCGTGTACCGCGCCAAGCAGATCGAGCTCGGCAAGGATGTCGCGATCAAAGTCCTGCACGACAAGCACGCACAAGAAGCGTCGTTCGTCGGACGATT
>JAYVXK010001177.1:0-3061 GCA_043785265.1 Myxococcales bacterium
GCATCAACTCTCTCGAGCGAAGGATCGACAGAAGTTTACTGGCCTGACCATCGTGGTTGCAACCGAGGACGAAGTACTTTTTTTCGCAAGAATTTTCGAGCGAGGCATCAATCGCTCTTTCATGGAATTGTCGAATTTTCTTCACGAAGACGGTGGATGGAAATACCTAAGTGGTGTGGCGCTCCCGTGGAGTCGCGTACCTAAGAATCACGCTCTCTTGGATCGAGCAGCCTTCCTGCGACTCGTCTGACTGCAAGGACCAGCGAACGGGGCGGCAGCGGCGACGGGAACGGGAACGGGTGTGGGTGCAGGGACGGGGACGGGGACCGCGAGCGGGGACGGCGAGCGGGGACGGCGAGCGGGGACGGAGACGGAAGCGGGGACGGAGA
Organism: Myxococcales bacterium; assembly: GCA_043785265.1. Classification (GTDB taxonomy): domain Bacteria; phylum Myxococcota_A; class Polyangia; order Polyangiales; family Polyangiaceae; genus JANYHY01. The sequence continues at coordinate 390 of JAYVXK010001177.1, forward strand.
CGGAAGCGGAAGCGGTTAGTCTGCACCGAGCGGCGACGGATGAGGGCACCCGCCCGTCCCAGGATTCGGAGCGGCCCCGACGGTCAAATCTCTTCCACACGAGAAGTCGAACATATCGAGAAGCGCGTCGCTGTTGGCGTCTCTCGCCGTCAAAGCAGGAAGGTCAAAAATGGTCTCGATGAAGCGAGTGATGGCGGTGTGATCTCTCACCACATGAGACACCATCCCGCGTTTGGCCCAAGGTGAGATGGCCACGAGAGGGATGCGCGGACCCAATTGAGTGAATGGCGAAGTGGAAGGTAGCGCCAAGCAGCCACGAGGCGGCGGAACATGATCGGCGAAACCTCCCCCCTCGTCGTACGTCCAAAACATGGCCAAGCGCAGCCATTGCGGGCTCGTGATCACGTGGTCGTAAAGCGACTTGAGCCAGGCTTCTCCGCGCTGCACGTCCCCCAAGGGATGATCGTCGTCCACGTTCTCGATGCCATCAACGAACGCCACACTAGGAAGTGTGCCCTTGTCGAGCGCGTCGACGAATTCGCTCAACGGATGCACCCCCGGATCAGATGATTTCCAATCGAGTGCGGCACTGAATGGCCTCCCGTCCGTGTAGACACCCCACGTAAAACCCCGGGTCATCAAGAGTTGCATGATGGACGGCGTGCGTGGGTTTGGATAGACGATACCCGTGTTGATCACCCCAGCGTTGGTTCCAAATAGTAGAAAGTTGCGATTGGCGTAGGTCCCGGTCGCCATCGGAGCGAAGTCGCGGTCGGCGACGGCAAAAGTGCGCGCCAGCCAATAGTCGAAAGGCAGATCTGTCTCGTCATATTCGTCCATCACGAACGCGCCATCCGTCGCCGTCGTCTGCGCGCCATTCTGGACGAAACCATCCATCTTGCCGTCGTTGATGCAATAGACCATCGACTCTTGTTGGTGCGCAGGATCATGCGGAATGCAGGTCGTGCTCGCATGCGCGACGAACACCGATTTGCCCTGAAAATCAGGGTTGGAGAACGTCGCCGGTACTGCCTCTACTTCAGGTTGTCCGCGATCGTGAAGCTTGCCGAGTAGATGATCGAAGCTGCGATTTTCTTTCATGACGATGATGACGTGTCGAATCGGGATTGCTGCGATGACCTTGGGGTCCAGGTTGGAGTGCGCGCCCGATTGGTAGGCACAGCTCGCTCGCATCCTGTCGTGGGAAGGTTCACTCGTAGGAAGGATGGCGCCGCATGTAAGGCTGGGGTCGTCTCCGGGTGTCTTCATGGTGGTGATCGCATCCAGACCCCAGTCGGCGCCTTGCGGATCACAACTTAGCGTGCACAGGGCGACGAAGAACCATGAACGACTCATCGTTTTGCTCTCCACAAGGGTAGTCCGTAGAGCAGAGCAAATGCCACTGTTGGTGCCGTAGCCGTGTCGAAGGTGCGACCACCTCCATAGACAGTATGGTCGGTGTCTCGACTCAGCAGAACGGATGCGCTGAGCCACATCCCGTTCGGAAAGATCTTACGAAAGAGCACCGAGCCGCCCATGCGAGTCGTCTGGTCAGTCAAACCGAGTCGAGGATCTTTTCTGACGAGTGTGACTCCCCAAAAGCCTTCGAGGGTAGCGGTGATCGATCGCATCAGATCGAATCGCGCATGGATGCCGCCCTCGGTGAAAGCTTGTCCAGGCGTGTTTGGCTCGCGTGCTTGTAGGTCCTCTTGTACAAAGACGGTGAGCAGCACGGAGCGCCTCTCATCGAGAAAAGAGCCGCCAAACGCGATGCGCACAGCACCGCGCGCCGAGACGCCTCCCACTCCATCCACATTTTGAGCTGTGGTGAATGCCGACAGTGGAGCGCCTGGATGCCATGAGATCTGGGCTTCGTTACCAAGCCGGACACCGAGGTAAGGACTCCAGTGTGAGCTTGGCAAAAACCGAACTCCACCTTCAGCCCAGGCCAATGCGTGAGCACCCAAAAGAGATAGGTAAGGATGTTCTTGTGCAAGAACGCCAGCCCGCCCAGCGACGAGTGCATCCCATTGCACTAGCCAGCGACCATCGCCGTAACTTTTGAGTCCGGCCGATTCGAATCCGAGTTGAAACATGAGCGCGTCACCCACGGGACTCGACCCGATGCTGGCGTCGACAATGGCACCACGCACCACCGTCTGGTGTTGACCACCACGCTGCAGCCTAGCCGCAGACGTGGCGTCATCGTGTCTCGTAGGTGACTGCGCATGGGTAGACCCAGCTAACAGTACCGCACCCAGGCAGACCGCAATCCGCAAGGCTAGGTGAGAGTTCTTCAGCTCACTGCAGCGCGCCGCTCGTCGTGGTGAGGATGGCGATGGACCCGGCGTAACTCGAGCCGCGATAGTTGTGGAACACTCCGCCCGTGAACAACGAAGTCCCTGAAATCGTGATCGCAAAGACATCTTTGTCGAAACCGTTCGTCAAGGCTCCCACTGGACTGAAGGTCGTGTCAATCGCGCCTGAGGTCGTATCCAGTTTGGCAATGGAGTTCGCCGACGCGGCCACGCCTTTGTAGTTGTTGAACGCGCCCCCCACATACAAGTTGTTTCCCGAGACCGCGAGCGCGAACACATCGGCGTCGAAGCCGTTCGCGTTCGCTCCAACCGGACTGAAGGTGGTGTCGATGACACCCGTTGTCGCATCGAGTT
>JAYVXK010001178.1:0-3060 GCA_043785265.1 Myxococcales bacterium
GACGCGCGCGCTTGCAGCTCTCGGCCAAAAGGCCACGGTCGAACTGCACAATCCTCTTACCGAAGAACTCACAGTGATGCGAACGAGCCTATTTCCAGGGCTCTTGGAGGCACTCGGGCGCGCGCGTCGTCATGGCGAGAGTGACGTGTCGATGTTCACGACGGGCGTCGTGTTTCTGCCAGGCGATGATCTTCCCAAAGAGCAGATGATGTTCGCGGCGGTGCTCGCAGGCGCGCGACCGACTTACCTCGGCAAGTCCGAGCCGGTCGACGTGTGGGATGCCGCAGGCCTCGCGCGAGAGCTCATCGCGAGACTCACGGGTGAGACCTGCGAACTCGAGCGCGGCAAAAGTGGCGTCTCGTATTTGCATCCGCGAGGTGAGGCGACGCTGGTGGTGCGCGATGCAAGGGTGGGACGGATGGGTCCGTTGCACCCCGATGTGGTCGACACTCTCGACCTCGGCGACGGCCTCATGGTGGTCGAACTCGACCTCGACGCCATCGCAAAGCTCGGTCAACACACCACGCGCTATGCGCCGATTCCCCGTTTTCCGGCCAGTTTGCGAGATGTCGCGTTGGTGGTGAAACAAGACGTGCTCGCGGGCGACGTGCTCACCGCCGTGCACCAAGCGGCAGGTCCACTCGCGGAGGACGTGCGGCTCTTCGATCGCTTCACGGGGTCACCAGTGCCTGAGGGTCATGCGAGTCTCGCATTCCGTGTCGTCTATCGATCGCCCGATCGAACACTGACCGATGCCGAAATCGATCAGAGCCACGCCAAGGTAGTCGCCGAGATGGCCACGCGCTTCGGCGCGATCTTGCGCGGGTGACTCGGACGTAAGCGGTTTGGGCGGTCTCCTTTGTGGGCCGCCATCGCGTGCTGGAGACGGTGCCAGCGCGCACACGTCAATCGCAGGCCTAACTTTCGCCTGTTTTGGCCAGATCACTTGGCGCACTTCCGCTCCTGTCACTGACACACCTGTCACGTGTCGGTGCATTGAAGTGCATGCGCGTGTGCCGTATTTCTGAGTCATGAAGGCTGGGAGCGTCGTAGCGTTTGCGTTGCCCATCGCCGCGATGACGGGGTGCCTGCTCACCACTTCGCTCGATGGCATCGTGGGCACCAAGACTGGCCCGACGCCCACGCAGGACGCGACTGACGAGAGCAATCTTGTGCTCGACAGTGCAAAGCCGAGCGACAGCGCGGTTGACTCCGGCTCTGCTTTGGACTCGTCGTTTTGCACGTTGCAAGCTCACACGTTCTGCGCGGACTTCGATCGCGACCCGAAAGTCCAAGCCGGTTGGGGATCGATCAGCAACGCGAGTGGAACAGGTACGGTGAGCCTCGATACGACGACATTCGTTACGGCACCAGCGGCAGCCAAGTTCGAGGCTCCGACAGACTGCCTTGTTTTGGACGCGTTCTCGCTTGGCAAGACCGGCACCAAGAAGCTCCACTTCGCCGCAGACATCCAAGTCGCGGTGTCGAGTTCTTCCTTCGTGACGGTGACGTTCTTTTCGCTCGGTGCCAAAAACGATCAGTTTCTCCTGGTGGGACCCGATCAAACCCTCTTTTACGGCGAAAATCAGACACAGTCTGACGGGGGAATTGCCTTCCAGAGCTACGCCTCCGGCAAGCTACCGCTCCTGCAGTGGGCGCGCGTCAAGATCGACATCACAGTCGGCGATCCGTCGACGGTCGCGGTGAGCATCGCAGGTGCCCCGACTTTTTCCGGCGCGACGAAGCTGATCGTTGCAGACACGCCCATCGAGTTGCAGATCGGCGCGTGCACCAAAAACGTGAGTGGTGGGACCATTCTCTTCGACAACGTCACTTTGGACCTGGAGTACTGACCATGGCACTCGCGGAGCCCAACGAGATCGTGACCCCGGGTCAGCGCATTGCGGACCGCTATGAAGTGGAGCGCGTGCTTGGTCAAGGCGGCATGGGCGTGGTGGCGCTTGCGCAGGACACGCAGCTCGATCGCCCAGTGGCGTTGAAGTTCATGCTGGCCGAGAAGGCCAAAGACAAGGACTCGGTGGAGCGCTTCTTCCGCGAGGCACGCGCGGCGGGCAAGCTCGCCAATGAGCATGTCGGGCGTGTCTACGACGTCGGCACGACCCCGGGTGGGAGCCCGTACATCGTGATGGAGTACCTCGTCGGCAACGATCTGGGGGCGGTGCTCGAGGCGGAGGGCCTTCCCACGATCGAGACGGCGGTCAATTGGATCATGCAGGCCTGTGAGGGACTCGCCGAAGCGCATGGTGCCGGCATCATTCACCGCGATCTCAAGCCGTCGAATCTGTTTCTCACGCAGCGAAACGGACGCAAATCGATCAAGATCGTCGACTTTGGCATCTCGAAGATGTCGAGCGAGAGCGCGATGAAGGCTGGCGACCTCACGAGTACGCAAACGGCGATGGGCTCGCCTTTGTACATGTCGCCAGAACAGATGCGTTCAGCGCGCTCTTCTGACGCGCGCAGCGACATTTGGGCGTTGGGTGTGATGCTCTACGAGCTTCTGACCGGAACGACTCCGTTCGTTGCAGAATCGATCACCGAGCTCGCTCTCGTGGTGTTGCAAGACATTCCCGTGCCGCCAGAAGTCCTCCGACCAGGAGTGCCTGACGGACTCTCGAAGATCGTTCTGAAGTGTCTCGCGAAAGACCCGGCGGAGCGCTATTTCAGCGTGAACGCGCTCTCTTCGGCGCTCGAGGCCTACGCTCTCGGGCGATCGTCGTCGGCGTCGCTTCCGAATATTTTTGCAGGCGTCGGTCGCACCGCCGGTCCGCTCGACAGCACGATCGAAGCGCCGCGGGTTGCTGCGAGCAGTGGAGCACACCGCGCGCTTGCGCAGACGGACGCGGTCAGTGTCACCGCGACACCAACACGTGCTCCACGAAAAGCTCCGCCGATGATCGCAATCGTGATCGGCGGCATGGCGACCGTCGCGCTGTTGCTCAGCGCAGTGTTGATCTACCGCTCGGGGCCACCCGCGTCTGCGCCACCAGCAAGCGCGGCTCTCGTGATCACCGCGAGTGAACCCAGCGCTCCAGTCTC
>JAYVXK010001179.1:0-3054 GCA_043785265.1 Myxococcales bacterium
TTGCCTTTCGCGTCCGGATTGGTGCGCTCGTAGATGTACTGCAGATTGGTGGTTTTTCCGCAGAGTCCAGGGCCGTAGTAGACCAACTTGCAGTTGATCTCGCGCGCCATGTAGTTGATGAAACTCATCGGCTAGAGGGCTCCCGGATCAATCGTTGAAGAGGTTGTCGATGTCTTCGTCGGTGATTTCCGCGAAGGGTGAATCCGCCCCCGGTGCCGACACCTTCTTCAAGAGTGACTCGAAGATGTGATTGAGTTCCTCGGTTGCCTTCTTCACGCGCAGTCGCACGAGCCCGAGACTCGAACGCGTGTCGAAGATGACGACGAGAATGACGCGATTGCCCACGAGCTGAATGTGGATGTTCGCTTTTTCGCCCTCATGAAACTGAGTGGCGAACTCGTTCTCTTTGAGGAGCTTTGCCATGCCGCCAGTCGCCGCGATATTACCGGCTGTCAGCGACGCAAGGCTCGTCGTGTCTATGTTCTCAATGTCGCCAGCTGCAGCGATGAGCTGACCGTTTTTGTCGACGATGAAGACGACCTTGGCGTTCGCATCTCGAACCAAGCGGTCTACGACCGTTTGGATCTGATTGAACTCCTCCTCGTACATCACCATCTGGGGATTGACCATCCGACACTCCCGCTCTGCGAGCGCTTTCGCCTTTAGGGCGAACGGCAGAGACCACGGTTCTATCCGATTGGCCTACGATCAGTCTACCCCCACGACTTCATTCGCCTCGGTCAGGCAGAGCTGGCCCCAGCAGCGAACCCCACCACGGCGTCATAGAGGACGCGCAAACCCCACTTCAAACCGTCGACAGGCACGCGTTCGTCATGCCCGTGATACATGCGAGAGAAGCTTATTTCATGGGTCGGATCGAATTTGACGGGTGAAAAGCCGTAGCACTTGCTGCCGAGCTTTGCGTAGGCCTTGGCGTCCGTGAAACCGGAGATGATGAACGGGATCGGAATTCCGAGAGGGTCATGCTGGCGGACCGTCTTGACCAGGTGGGCGAACATCGGGGTGTGCTCGCTGGTCTCCACGGGAGGCAACTCGCGCAAGACTTCGATCTTGGGTTCGTTTCCGATGATCTCGCGCAGCTCGGCGATCAACGTCACGCTCGAGTGGCCTGGCAGTGTTCGTCCATCGAGTTCGACCGTCGCGTGACCAGGAATCACATTCGTCTTCGCACCGGCGCGCACCACCGTGGGTGTCGCTGTGTTCGAAAGCAGCGCGCCAAACATGCGCCGTTGTCCTTCGTCTTTGACGAGATAATCGAGGATGAGGGCGGCCACTTGCGGAGTCGTGAGCCGTTTGAGCACTTGTTTTTGCGGTGTCGGGAGCTCGCGCGCCATCGCATGGATGAACGAACGCACCGCCTGCGTCGGGTGTTGCGGCAAACGCGTCGTGCCGATCTTGCTTATCGCGCGCGCGAGTCGAATGACCGCGCTGTCTGGATTGGGCATCGAGCCATGCCCTGGCTCACCTGTGAACGTGACCTTCAGCCACGCCATGCCCTTCTCTGCGGTTTGGATCGGATAAAAAGTTCGACCAAAAATATGCTGAGAAAAAGCCCCTATTTCGCCTAACGTGTATTCTGCACGAATCAGTTCGGGGTGCTCGGCCACCAAAAAGAGACTGCCGTGTTTGCAACCGGCCTCTTCGTCCGCCACTCCCGCGAAGATCACATCGCGATCGAGTTTGCCATCGCCGAAGTCTTCTTGGATCGCCACGAGCACACTCGCGCTCATCGCCGCCATGTTCTTCATGTCGATGGCGCCGCGGCCCCACAAGTAGCCATCGTGGATCTCTCCGCCGAACGGATCGTGCTGCCACTTGCTCGCGTCTGCCTCGACGACATCGAGATGCGCGTTGAGCAAAACCGGCGGTTTTTGGCCGTTTCCTTTGACGCGAGCGACCACGCATGCGCGACCTTTTTGCGACCACACGAGCTTGGGTTCGATCTTCGCCTGCCGAAACATGTCTGCGAGGCGCTCCGCGGCGACACTCTCGTTGCCATCGCCTGGTTCTTCAGTCCCGCGATTGACCGTGGGAATCCGCAGCAACTCTTGCAGCAACTTGACGCACTGTTCGCCGCGCGCGCTCCAATCGTTTGTCATCGGAGCAGAGTACACAGGTTTTTTTTGGCCGCGCCTCAGTCTAACGTTGTGGCCATGTTCGAAGACGCCCGCAAGGTCTACTCCCAAAGCCTCGACGAAATCCGATCCGCAGGCTTGTTCAAAGAAGAGCGCATCATCACCACACCGCAGGCCGCGTCGATCAAGTCATCGCCCCGCGAAGGCGAGCCGGCCAAAGAGGTGCTCAACTTCTGCGCGAACAACTATCTCGGCCTGTCGTCTCATCCTGATGTGATCGCCGCCGCCAAGCACGCGATCGACACGCACGGTTTTGGACTCTCGAGTGTGCGCTTCATCTGCGGCACGCAAGACATCCACAAACAACTCGAGCACACGATCAGCCGTTTTTTTGGGATGGAAGACACCATCCTCTACACGTCGTGCTTCGACGCGAACGGCGGTCTGTTCGAGACCTTGCTCGGCGAAGAAGACGCCATCATCAGTGACGCGCTCAATCACGCATCGATCATCGACGGCGTGCGTCTCTGCAAAGCAGAACGTCATCGCTACGCGAACGGCGACATGTCCGCGCTCGAAGACGCACTCAAAAAAACACAGAGCAAGCGGCTGCGCATGATCGCCACCGATGGCGTGTTCTCGATGGACGGCTACCTCGCCAAACTCGATCAGATCTGCGATTTGGCCGAAAAATACAGAGCATTGGTGATGGTGGACGACAGTCACGCCACAGGCTTCATCGGCAAGACTGGTCGCGGAACTCCTGAGCACTGTGGCGTGATGAACCGCATCGACGTCATGACCGGCACGCTCGGCAAAGCTCTCGGTGGTGGCAGCGGCGGATACACGACGGGCAAAAAAGAGATCGTCGAATTGCTCCGCCAGCGCTCGCGTCCCTACTTGTTCTCGAACACACTCGCTCCAGCGATCGTCGGTGCGAGCCTCGCGGTGTTCGACC
>JAYVXK010001180.1:0-3053 GCA_043785265.1 Myxococcales bacterium
CGCTCGTCGATGTTGATGCAAGCGCGGACGCGGGCCCCTGCCCTCCGTCCATGGCGCACGCCGTCGCCGAAGCCGGCGCCTTCTGCATCGATCTCTACGAGGGCGCTATCGTGGCTCAAGACGGCGGCGCGTGGCCTCACGAGAAGCCCATCGATGGAATCGACGCCAGCACACTACGCGCGGTGCCGGCTGATCACGTCGTCCCGCAAGGCTACATCAGTCAACTGCAAGCGCAGTCCATGTGCGCGCACTCTGGCAAGCGATTGTGCACACTGGATGAGTGGACAGCGGCGTGTCGTGGTCGACCCATGCACGACTACGTCTACCCGTATGGCAACGCCTACCAGTCGGGCGCGTGCAACGAGGGTAAGCAGAGCCCCATCGTCATTCTGTTTGGTCCCAACCCGACCTACTCGAACACCGAACTCAACGATCCGCGATGCGACGAACTCGAAGGCGGCGTGGCGCCAGGTGGCGAGTACACCAAGTGCGTCTCGAGCTACGGTGCGTTCGACATGCATGGCAACTTGCACGAATGGATCGACGACTCGCCCAACAACGATCCCGCGAAAGGTAGCTTCATGGGCGGCTTTTTTGTGGACGCAAAGCTGAATGGTGCAGGATGCACGTATCGCACCGTGGCCCACGCAAAGAGCTATCACGACTACTCGACCGGCTTCCGCTGTTGTGCGGACAGCAAGTGAGGTGACGATGTTGCGCGTGCTCGAGCCCGAACTGATGGATACGCAACGCGACGCAGAAGAGTACGACGCGATGGACTTCGTCGACGCGAACACACGCTTCGCAGAAGACGCGATCGCGCTAGTGAAAAATGTCGGCGACCCGCTCGTGCTCGATATCGGCGTAGGGACGGGCCAAGTGCCCGAATTGATGCTCGCGCGACGAGGCGACATGGAGATGATGGCGATCGATCTCGCTGACGAGATGTTGAAGGTCGCGATGCGCCGACTGGTGGCTGCGGGCGTCGAGGACCGTTGCAAGCTCGCGCGTATGGATGCGAAGAAGATGCGGCTTCCGGACGCGAAGTACGACTTGGTGATTTGCAATTCGACGATGCATCACATCCCTGATCCGCTAGTCGTCTGGCAAGAGATCGCACGTGTGGTCAAGCCCACTGGGGCCATCATGGTCCGCGATCTCATTCGCCCGCTCACGATGGACGCGGCGTGGGCGACCGTGAATCGCGTGGCGGCCGGTGATCACATGCGCCAAAAACAGCTGTTTTTCGATTCGCTGTGCGCAGGCCTCGAACTCACGGAGGTCGAAGCGATGGTAAAAAAGACCGGTCTCAAGCGCATGCGCATCGCTCAATGCTCTGATCGCCATTGGACCGCAGAGCGCGCCGCATCCGGGAGCTGAAGCCGTCGTCGACTACCGCTTCGCGATCACTTCTGCGAACGACGTATCGTACTGACCCGCTCTAAATTCTTCTGAAGCGAACGTTTTTCGCAAGAAGGAAATGTTGGTCGTGCACGGCGCAATCGTCGTAGTTGCCAGCGCGCGATCGAGTTCATCGATGGCGGCGTCACGTGTGGGTGCCCACGCGACGACTTTGGCGATCATGGGATCGTAGAACGGAGTCACCTTGGCGGGCGCGCGAATGCCGCTCTCGATGCGCAGTGTTTTGGTCTGTGCGTCGCCGACACCACCAGCCCAGACGAGTTCGTTCACGTCACCTGGCTTCGGAATGAAGCCTTTGCTCGGATCCTCCGCATAAATGCGGGCTTCGATCGCATGGCCGACGCGAGGAGTGTGCGCGAGATCGGGCAATTTTTCACCCGCTGCTACACGCAGTTGAAGCTCCACCAGATCCAGACCCGTCACCATCTCTGTGACGGGGTGCTCGACCTGCAGACGCGCGTTTACTTCGAGGAAAAACAGGTTGCCCTCTGCATCGGCGATGAACTCGCAGGTGCCCGCTCCGACATAGTTGATGCTTGTGACGACCCTCAGCGCGGCATCGAAGAGCGCCTGTTTGCGGGCCGCGCCTTTTTCTCCTGAAAAGAACGCCGCGGGTGACGGAGACTCTTCGACGATCTTTTGGTGGCGCCTTTGCAGACTGCACTCGCGCTCGCCGAGAGCGAATGCCTGGCCATGTTGATCGCAAAACACCTGCACCTCGATGTGCCGCGGCACAGAGACGTAACGCTCCATGTACACGCGCGCATCGGCAAACGAGGCCTTTCCGCGATCGCTGCAGCTCTTGAGGGCGCGCTCGAGTTGCGCCTCTTCACGAGCGACGTTCATGCCGATGCCGCCACCACCGCCGACGGCTTTGGCGACGATGGGGTATCCAATCTTGGCGGCGAGCGACTTGGCGTTTGCAAAGTCTTCGGCGGTCTCGAGCGGGAGTGGCTCGTTGGTGCCGGGAACAGGCTGCGTTCCGGCTTTCAGCGCGACATGCCGCGCTTTCATCTTGTCGCCAAACGCGTCGAGGACGCTTGGCGGAGGTCCAATGAAGATCGCGCCCGCTTGGGCGACCGCTTCGGCGAACGCGCGCTTCTCGCTCAAAAAACCGTAGCCGGGGTGCACAGCATTGGCGCCAGTCTTTTTGATCGCGGCGATTACCGCGTCGACATTGAGGTAAGAGTCTTTAGCTGGTGCAGGACCCAGCAACACCGACTCGTCTGCTTCGGCGACATGCGGCGCGTTTTGGTCGGCCTCCGAATAGACCGCGACGGTCGCGATGCCGAGACGCTTGCACGTGCGGATTACGCGACGCGCGATTTCTCCGCGATTGGCGATGAGGACTTTCGAAAAGAGAGGCATGGGCGACCGGCAGAGAACCAAGTCGCGCACGGAGCGTCAAGTGTCTGAATTCTCGATCGCCATCTCAGGGGGTGCCATCGACGAGGGTGGCAACGAGTTAGGCGGTGATTGCTCTCGGTCGAACCATCGATGCAAGAGCACCAAAAGCGGCGGCTGACGAACGCGCGAGAGGAGCGCGAGGATCAGCGAGCCACCAATCACGACGACCGCCAGGGGCTTTTGCGTCTGCGCGCCGATGCCGTTGGACAGCGCGGCCGGCAAAA
>JAYVXK010001181.1:0-3052 GCA_043785265.1 Myxococcales bacterium
GCCAATCGCCGCGGCCGACGGCACTGAGTAATACCAGTTGGAGTTGGTGTCTGTGTATGGCGTGCAACCGCCATCGGTCGCGAGACTGACGAGCGCGCCGCCGGTGGCGCAAGTGGCGCTGTTTTTCCCTTTGAGAGGGATCTTTGCTTGCGAGCAGCCTGCGTCGCTGACGTCATTGCATGCGCACGCGCACGCGCCAGGATCGAGTTTGGGATCGGCGACGAGGTCCGTCGCACTGAAGAACGCCGGACAGTTGGCGTTGGGATCTGGGAGCAGTACTCCAATCTGCCAACCACTAGGCACAGTCGGCAAGCAGTCTCCCGCATCACCGCAGCTCACTGTGATGGCCGTGTCGGTCGCGAGCACGTCTTTCGGGCCAACATTGACGTCCGTGCTCGCGTCGTTGGCCACTTCGATCACACCGCCCTCGTTGATTCCGCAAGCGATAGCGATGATCCCAACGGAGCCTACCGCGACGAATCCAATCCCAACGCGCGCACGGAGCCGCATCGTCCTATGATCTGACAACTGCCGCCCCGCCGCAAGGCAAGCTTTACGATCGCCAGATCAGTAGTGAATGGGCGTGGGAACGCTCTTGTCTTCGGTCGTCCCGTCGGCGAGCTGCCCGTGAGGGTTCTTTCCCCAGCAGCGAAGCCAAAGGTCTTTCATCACGACGCATCGCGAGCCGCCAGCCATCGCCACATCCATGGCTTCGTAGAGACCTTGCACACGCTCGGTCATGCCGTCTTTGCTCTCGGGCACTGCCCCCCAGCACTGAATCGTGCTGTCCCCGATGCGGGCGCAACTGTTCGATTCGCCCACCACCACGCGCGTGACTCCGACGGCACTCGCGGTCATCGGTTGCAGTCGCGACTCGTGAGCGCCGTCGCCGATCTCCCCTGAAGTCCCTTTCCCCCAGCAAGATACGCGTTGATCGATCGTGCGCGCGCACGCGTGATGATCGCCCATCGCAATGTCCACGAGTCCAAGCGCTGCGACTGTCACGGGCGAAGGCGCGCTCACTCGTTTGCCGTTGCCGAGTTGGCCGTCTTGGCCGTCACCCCAGCATTTTGCCGACGTATCGTCGAGGACCGCGCAAGACGTGTTGCCGCCGCTCGCCACACTCGACGACCCACCGATGGGAACCTGCACGGGCAGATTGCTGCTCTTGAGATCGCCCATGCCCAATTGGCCCTTCGAGCCCGAGCCCCAACAATGAGCGTACTTGTTCGCGAGCGCGCAGACGTGCGCGTCGCCTGCAGAGATCGCATCCACGTTGGTGAGAGCGGTCACGGGCATGGGCATCGATCGCGAGTCGTTCGTGCCGTCGCCGAGCTGTCCTTCGTTATTTTTCCCCCAACAGATCGCGCGCCGATCTTGGGTGGTCGCGCACGCAAATCCGCTGCCGACCGCGATGTGCACGACATGGTCGACGCCTGGTACCTGCATGGGAACGGTCACGTCTTCGGGGGCGCCAGCTACCAGCAAGCCACCCGTGTTCTGCCCCCAACAGCGCACGCTGCCGTCTTCCATCGCGGCGCAGGCGCTGTCGCCGTGCATCGAGAGTTCAACGACCTTGAACGCCGGGCCATGAGCTCGCTTGCCGCACGCACACATGACGAAGACCGCACAAATCAGGACACGCCGATGCATCGGCTTGTCTCTATAGGTCCGCTGCGCGTGCGGGACGAGACTTACTTCTTCATGTTGTCGGGGTGCGACAGCTCGACTTCGCAATCGACGGTGGTGTCGGCACCGCTGAAGGGCGGATAGACGAGATTGCTGAACGCGCTGTTGATGCAGCGGCCGACTCCTGTGCCGTCGAATGGCGACTTGAGAGTCGTGCCTCTCGAGTGACCGTTGTGTCCGAGTTGCACCGTGACGATGGTCTTGCCCCATGGTCCGTTGGCTTTGCCTTGGTCGTCTTTGACTGCGCCGCAATTGTCTTTCACTTGGCGCGCAGCACGATTGAGGCCGATTTGAACCGCTTCGGCGTCGTAAGGCACCTTCGGTGAAGTGTCCTCGGTTGCAGTGGGCTGCGGTTTCGGCGGAGTCGTGGTGGGAGTTTCGGTTGCGGCGGGGTCGGCACCGTCACCCGCACCCGTGTGCTCGGTCGACGGATCGTCAGCCGGTTTGCCGCCACCGCAAGCCAGCGCGAGCGTCAAGCCAACTGCGCCAAAAAAAGTGAAGCTGTGCTTCATGGTCATACCCCTCTGCTTTTGTCTTCATGCATTGAACCACCAGACGTCCCCGACCGCCATCTCGTGTTGCCCGAGCGGCCTCGCGCTGGACGGACCGCACTTCTTTTCAAAAGATGGTTAGTGTGAGAGGGCGGCATTGGCGATCACGCTGGCCATCACGATCTTGGCGACGTGGACGAAGACGATGATGCCGATCACGTCGACCAGGCTCGCGATGAAAGGTGTCGAGCTGGTGGCTGGATCGATTCCCGCGCGCTTGAGGATCAAAGGCAGCATGGAGCCAACCGTGCACCCTGTCATGACGATGCCCACGAGAGTGATGGCGATCGTGAAGGCGAAGTTGATGTGTTGGTCGCGGTACATGAGCACGCGAATAAAGCCAATTGTGCCTAAAATAAGCCCAAGGACGAGGCCCATGCCCATCTCGCGGAAGACGATGCGCGCCCAGTCGCGCGGCTTGATCTCGCCAATGGCGAGTCCCCGAATGATGAGCGTGCTCGACTGCGAACCCGAGTTGCCGCCAGTGGAGATGAGCAACGGCACGTAGTAACTCGCGCCTTTGATCGCTTCGAAGACGGGATCGTAATATCGAAGCGCAGTCTGCGTGAAGAACTCCTCCACGAAGAGGATGATCAGCCACACGCCGCGCTTTTTGATGAAGTCCAAAAAGCTCGTTTGAAAGTACGGAACATCGAGCGGCTCGACACCACCGATTCTCTGAACGTCTTCTGTCTGCTCTTGCGTGAGCACGTCGATGATGTCGTCGATCGTGATGATGCCCAGCAGCTTGCCGTTTGCCGTGACGACTGGCATCGCCGCGAGATCGTACTTTGCCATGCGCCGAGCGACCT
>JAYVXK010001182.1:0-3041 GCA_043785265.1 Myxococcales bacterium
GCGCGCAAATTGACGACGACCAGCAGCGACGCGCCGAGGCACACGAAGGCAACCGCGAGTGAGAACACGCTGAGCATGTGGAGCCGCCACTCGCGGAGGATGCCGCGTTTGGCGCGTCGGGCGGTTGCGTTGGAGAAATCGAACATGTGTTCCTCAGACAGGCAGAGCGTTGTCGTAGTCAACATCGTCACTCACGCAGGCAACACCCGCGCGAACGTCCACGGCTTTTCCTTCGTCGAGCACCACCACGCGCCGACGACGGATCTCGAGCAGAGATCGATCGTGAGTCGCAAACAGCACCGTGGTGCCAGACTCGTGGATCTCGTCGAACAAGCCGAGAATGTCGAGGGCGAGTTGTGGGTCGAGATTGCCCGTAGGCTCGTCTGCCAGCAGCAATGCAGGCTCTCCCACGATCGCTCGAGCGATCGCCACGCGCTGTTGCTCGCCGCCAGAGAGCACACCTGCGGGGTCGTCTCCCCGACCGCCGAGACCTACCCGTTCGAGAGCCTCACCCACGCGCGACTTGATCAACCGCGGCGGCAGCCCGAGAACTTCGAGAGCGATCGCGACATTTTCGAAGGTGCTCCACGCAGTGACCAGCTTGAAGTCTTGAAACACGACTCCGAGATTGCGGCGCAAAAATGGCACTGATTCTGGCGCAAGACGCGCGATGTCTCGACCCATGAACAAGATGCGTCCATCGTCGACCGTCTCCGCGCGATAGAGCAAACGCAGCAAGGTCGACTTGCCCGCACCGCTCGGTCCCGTGAAAAACACGAACTCGCCGCGCTCGATCACGAGGTTCATCCCGCGGAGAACGGGTGAGCCTGGTCGATAGGACTTGTAGACGTCCTCGAACATCAAGATGGGGCGTTGGGCTGCCTCGCGAACGAATCGCGCCCCCGGGCGGAGCATGGGCTTGAAGGCCTTCTCTCCCAGATCGTCGGGACCGTGCATGATCACGGCGTTAACAGAGGCGCGACAAACGGGACAACTTTACGGCAGAGCGCGCGACCGCTGTTTGGCGCTGTCCGCGACCATTTGGTCCGCACAAAGAGCGAGCGACACGGCAGCCAATGCGTCTTGTGCGTTCGCGAGTGGACTCGAGGCGAGGTCGAGGTCGTCATCCGCGATCGCTTGGACGAATGCGCGTGCTTGGACGACAAGCGGCTCGTCGTCGGGGACGGAGAGAAAGCGCGCGTCGACCATGAGTGTTCCCCGCAAAAGGTCAGCCTCGTAGAGCTTGCCACGCGCGGTCGTCGCGACGAGCGTGCGAGTTCGCTCGCTGGCGTTCTGAGACACTTGATGGGCGCCGAAAGGCAGACCAAAGCGAGTGGTCGTGAGCGAAACGCGATCACTGTTGCCGCTGGCGAGAGAAAGCTCGACCGCCGCGCCTGAGAGATGCCGCGCGAGATCGAGATCGTGGACCGCGAGGTTGAGCATGATGGAGGCGCGAGGTGCGCGCTGCTGCGTGGCGAATCGAACGGTCGATAGGCGCACGATCGGATCGGTGCGCGACGCCGCAGCGAGGGCGCGAATGGCTGGATTGAAGCGCTCCGAGTGTCCCACCGCGAGCACGAGCCCGCGCAAACGAGCCGTCCGCGCCATGTCGCGATGAGGCAACACAGAAGTGCAAATCGGCTTTTCGACCAACACATGGAGACCAGCTGCGAGCGCGCGCGCGACGAGAGAGGCATGAGAGTCCATCGGCGTGGCAATGATGACAGCGTCAGACGTCGCCATCGCTTCAGGTGCCGTACACGCACGCGCTCCAACTTTCGACGCGAGCGCCCGCGCGGCTTCCGAGTCCATGTCCACGATGGCCGTCACGCTGACCGAAGGTAACGTGGCAAAGACACGAGCATGATGACGACCCATCACACCCGCGCCAACGATGGCGACTCGCAAGCTCGAAGAACGCACGAACTACAGATAGTGCGGAACGGTCGCCGTCGCATCCGAAGAAAACAACGCGTCGCGAAGAAACTCTGCGGACTTCTGCGAGACGATTTCGTTCATCGCGGGATCCCCGACCAAGTGAGTCTGTCCGAGCAGCGGCAGCACGATGAACGGTTTGTTCGCGCGAGTCAGCGCGTCGACGAGTTTCAAGGTGTTTGCAAAATACACATTGTCGTCTGCGGTGCCGTGAATCAGCAGCAATGGGCGCGCTTGCGTTCCTGGGGCTGCCGCCATGGTCAGGAGCGATTGAGAGTCATAGGCAGCCTTCGCGTCGGGCAAGACACCCATGTAACGCTCGGTGTAAGCAGAGTCGTAGTCGCGCCAATCGGTCACCGGCGCGCCTGCTACGCCTACTTTGTAGAACTCGGGATGCGACAGGATCGCCGTCGCCGCGAAGGTGCCACCAAACGACCAACCCGTCACGCCCACGCGCGACAGATCGATCTCTGGCATTTGCGCAGCGAGCGCGCGGAGCGTCTCGATGTGCCCTTCGACCGGCACCTGATTGAGTTTGCCCGCCGTCGCGCGCTCCCATGCACGCGAGCGATCCGGGGTGCCTTTGGCATCCATGGAGACGACGATCGCGCCCGATGCATCGGCGAGGATCTGCGCGCGAATGAACTTGTAGGCGTCTGCCGTCGCGACCTTGGCGCCCGGGCCACCATAAGCTGCGTCGATCACCGGATATTTGCGGCCCGCCACGAAGCTGCGCGGTTTGATTATCACCACGCGGACTTCGTCGGGTCCGACTTTTCGCAAGTCGAGTTGCGGAATCCAAGTGGGTTTTTCAGCAGCTTGCGGCAACTCGCGACGATCTGGTTTTCCGATCGTGATCGCGAACCACTTCGGATAGGTGGTTGGTGTGCCTTGATACGCGACGAACACGTCGTGGTTTTCGCCGAAGCGAGGATCGATCACTCCGCGTAGAGGCGAGATGGGCTCCGCTGGGCCACCGCCAATGGGAATGGCCATGACTACCTGCTCAGAGGGCTCTGTTCCGCCTACGATCACGAGGCGTTTGTGATCGGGGTCCACGTCGACGAGCGACCGATAACCCACCTCTTTGGGAACGATCGTGCGCG
>JAYVXK010001183.1:0-3041 GCA_043785265.1 Myxococcales bacterium
GTCTACACCTGGGAGAGATGACCGAGTGGCCGAAGGTGCATGATTGGAAATCATGTGTGCTCGCAAGGGTACCGAGGGTTCGAATCCCTCTCTCTCCGCTGCAGCAGCGCCGTGGCAGGTCGCGATTTGGGGCCTCTTCGGCGCTCATCCGTCCTCAACGTACAAGAGTACGTTTCCGGGCGGTGAGTGCCGAATAGACCCAAACTCGCTTACTGCCTCGGCACTGCTGGCGCGTGGTTTCGATCTTGACCGGCAGGAGAGGGCGGTTTGTTGCGCTCTTGGGAAAGCCATGTATGGTTGGCTTGTTTTGCGCCGTTTTGTGATTTTTGTGGTGGCTGTTTTGGTGCTGGTGCTTGCGCCGATGCGCGAGGCTTGGGCTAAGGCGGCGGTTGCGATTCCTGATCCGCAGCGCATCGAAGTGCCGGGTTATCCGGATGCATTTTATTATCGACCGCGTGGGGGCAAGGGCGTCCGGCCAGTCATCATGTATCTCCACGGACGCGGCGGCAATCCGTTGGAGGAGTGTCGCAAGTGGGCCAAGGTGGCGACTCAGTTCGGTTGGGTCGTGTGCCCACAAGGACAGAGTGATCGCGGCGGTGGGGCGCGCGCCTGGGACAACAACGCGATCATTGGTGGCCAGATTGCAGAGGCCACCGTCAAAGCGTTGCGCGCGAAGTTCAAGCGCCGCGTTCAGCTCCGCGGCAACGTACTCATCGGCTTCAGCGAAGGCGCATTCGTGGCAATGCAGGTCGCACTCCACGATCCGCGAGCGTGGAATCGGTGGCTGATTTTAGCGGCAAACGATCAATATTGGTGGGGCGACGCTCCGCAGTTGCTCGACGACAATCGCAAGACCATCAAAGGCGTCTACCTCTTCACGGGGGAGACCGACGAAGTCGCGCCGAACACGTTGCGCGTCGCGGACATGCTCAAGGCTCACAAGATTCGTCACAAGGTGAAGATCGCACCAGGCATGGGACACGAAGTGCCGACCGATCGCATGGTGACGAACTATCGGCGTCCGCTGATGTGGTTGGTCGCGAAAAAGTAGCTCGCATGCGTGTCGTGCGCGCCGCGCTGCCGCTTTCGCCAAATCTCCCAAGCGCGGCGGTGCTCCAAAGAGCCCGCACATTGCGAGAGCGATTTCCCAAAGTCCATCCCGTGTCGATGATCCGAGCGAGCGACCTCGACGATCGCGCAGGAGCACAAGTGTGGCTCGCGATCGACGCTGGGCAACTGACCGGCAGCTTCAAAGTGCGCGGCGCGTTGCTCGCGCTCGAAACGCTTCCCCCAGACACGCACGTCGTTGCCGCGAGCGCTGGAAATCACGGTGCGGGTGTTGCGTATGCCGCCGCCGAGCTCGGACTGCGCGCGACAATCGTAGTGCCGCGATCTTCGCCGCGCGCGAAGACCGACAAGATGCGTGACTACGGCGCGACGATCGTCGTCGTCGCGACCGATAGTTACGACGACGCCGAGGCCGAAGCCAAGCGCATGGCCGCTGCACGACACGCCGTCTTCGTCTCCCCTTACGATGATCTCGAAGTGCTCGCAGGCAACGGTGCATCCATCGCGTTCGAGATCGCGAGCCATCTCGCGATCGCGCCGACGAGCATGATTGCGCCACTTGGTGGCGGTGGCCTCGCGACCGGACTCGCCTGTGGGCTTGCCGATGCGTATGGCGAGCAACTGGGCAAACAGCGCCGCGTGTGGGGTGCGCAGAGCGAAGCGTCGTGTGCGATGGCTCTGTCTCTCGAACGTGGTGCGGCCGTCGAAGTGCTGCACTGCAGCGGTGGGACCTTCGCGGACGGCCTGGAAGGTGGCATCTCGACGGCGGCGTATCTTCGCGCGGGCGGAGTCATCAACGGCGTCGTCGTTGTGGACGAGGCGTCCATCGCGCGGGCCATGGTGTGGGCGAACGACGTGATGAACGTGCGACTCGAGGGAAGCGCCGCGGTCGCGCTCGCACCGATTCTCGACGGCTCATGCACCGAGCTTCGCCCAGAGCAAGATGGCGTCGTGGTGATCGTGCTGACGGGTCGAAATGTCGACGAGGCCCGCTTCGTTGAGGCTCGCGCTGTAGCCACGGTGTGATAGCAGTCGGTCGATGTCACGATCCCCTTTGATTTTGGGTATCGCAGGTGGGTCGGGCTCAGGCAAGAGCACGATCGCCGAAGCGCTCGTGGGCGCGCTATCCGATGACGATGGCGTCCTGCTCGAACAAGATCACTACTATCGTCAGTTGTCCCATCTCACGTATGAGCAACGCGACCGCATCAACTACGATCATCCGGACTCGCTCGAGTTCGACTTACTCGCGCGACATCTCGACGCTCTTCGTGCTGGCGAGACCATCGAGCGACCCACGTATGACTTTTCGATCCACAACCGCGCGCCGTTGGGTCAACGTGTTGCCCCTGCGCCAATCATCGTGGTCGAAGGGATTCTCGTCCTCGCCGACCCGCAACTGCGAGAGCGCTTCGACGTGAAAGTGTTCGTCGATACAGACGCAGACATTCGGCTGATGCGTCGCATTCGCCGCGATCTGGAGCATCGCGGGCGCACCTTCGGACAAATTCGCCAGCAGTATTACGAGACCGTGCGGCCCATGCATTTGGCCTTCGTGGAGCCGTCCAAGCGCTTCGCGGACGTGATCATTCCCGAAGGCGGCGAAAACAAAGTAGCGGTGGACATGCTCCTGTCGCACGTGCGCGCCAAGATCGAAAAAGCACGTTAGACTGGTAAGATCGTGAACCCGCAAGCGGTCAACAAGAAGATCGCAGATCTTCTGCTCAAAGATGGTCTGCTCAAGCCCGAGCAATTCGAGAGCGTCATGCAGCACGTTAGCGGCACTGCGCAGCGGGTAGAAGACGCCGTGATCGAACTTGGGCTGATTCCCGAGGCCGACTTGCTCAAGTCGCTCGCGACTCACTACAAGACGCGCTTCGTCTCGACCGAGAAGCTGGCCAAGGCCGACATCGTGCGCGCGACCTTGGAAATGGTCCCACGCAAGGTCGCCGAGACGTTCGCGGTGTTTCCCG
>JAYVXK010001184.1:0-3041 GCA_043785265.1 Myxococcales bacterium
TGCCGCTCAGGCCGCAAACGTAGGTCCCGCCAGGTGGTGGGAAGGCATTGAGTGTTCCGTTCTTGAAGTCCACCGATCCGCGGAACCTGCCGGTGACGACGGCATTGCCCAGCGGGCCGAGAACCACTCCTGCGCCCGACGAGTCGTTTCCGGTTGCCACGTTGTTCGCGTTGCCGAATGTCTGGCCGCGCGCGAGCGTGCCCGACGGATCGATCCACGTCAGAGACAATCCTGAAACCGCAGGGTTTCCGACTCTGACAATGTCGAGCGCCGGAGTGTTGTTGGGGCCGACGAACTTGGGGCTCGTACTGACGAACGACCCGCTAACGACGACGGACCCTGTCGCGTCTACGGCGATGCCGCCGACCGAGTCATTGCCCAAGCCTCCAATGCGGCGGATCCACCCAAGCGTGCCGTTGAGATCGTACGAGATCGCGAGTTGATCGTCGCTCGTCGCGTTCAGATCGGCGTTCGACACTTTCACAGTCTTCACGGTGGCGATCGCACCCGAGAATGAGCACCCCACCGCGAGGTGACTGCCTGTCACGGCGACTGCGTTGCAACTCGTGAATTTCGTCGATGAAGGAGCGTCTGCCCAAACGTAGCTACCGTCCTTGCCCTTCAATTTGACGACGAATCCAGAACCGCCGTTGCTGCTGAACGCCAGTGTGTTTTGGCCTTTGGCGTTGATATCCATACTCGTGCTCGACGAGGTGCCCACCACATAGACATCGCCCGCGCTGTCGGTTGCGATGGCGTTGGCGCGATCGCTCCCCGCACCGCTGAAGCTGGTGCTCCAAACGAGTTTGCCGCTTGGGTCGAACTTGACGACGGCGGCTTCCCAGTTGTTGCCAGTGCTGAGTAGCGGGCCGTTGCCGAAGTCGACCGCGCCGCCGTAGTTGCTGATTGCCAAAGTGTTGCCCGCGTCGTCTGTCGTCACGACGGCATTCGATGAACCATCCGGCCCCGGATGGTGCCACTCATAGACGGCAGTGGTCGGGCAGGAAGGAGCCGCGTCTGAACTATCGACGGAGGCGTCTCCTGCTCCGGAATCCGAAGGAGGCGATGAGTCTGGCGTACTCGCGTCGACGCCGGGTTGCGTGCCGGGCGTGTCGCCCACACACGCGATGAGGCCTAGCGACAGACTGGTCAGCGAGAAAGCGACCGCGCGAGAAATCATGGGAACCTCTTCAAGGGACCGCAGCGCGCGGCCAATCCACAAATGTATCTCAGTTGCGTCGCACCACAAAACGCTGTCCATTGGTCGCATGAGTCTTCGGCCGATTGGTCTCGTCTCGTGTCTTTTCGTTCTTGGTGCGTTGTTTGGTTGTCGCCCCGAGGCTGCGCAACCCGCAAAAACACCAACGATCGAGCATTCTCAGAACCGCCCGCTGTTACCTCCCGCGCTGCAAGCGGATCAAGACGCGTGTGACAAATCCGACCTCACCGCGTGCGTGACGCTCGCGATCGTGTTGTTCGAGGGTAAGGAGGTCGCGGTTGATCACGAGCGAGCACGCGCGCTCTTCGATCAAGCGTGCGCAGGCGGAAATGCTCGTGGCTGCAATGGACTCGGCAATCTCTACATGATGATCGAGCCCAAGGATCCAACCCGAGCCATGGGTTTGTTCGAGCGCGCGTGCGATGCCCACGAACCCCACGCGTGTTCCAACTTGGGCAGTGCCTACTACAACGGAACGGGTGTCCCTCGTGACAGCGCGCGCGCTGCGTTCTTTCTCGACCGTGCGTGCACGGCGGCAGGCTCGGCGGCATGCGGCGCCTTGGGAGTCTTGGTGCACCAGGGAGATGGTGTCGCCGCCGACGTGCAGCGCGCGATCGATCTCACGCAGCGAGGGTGTGACGGCGCGGACATGCAGTCGTGCGAGACACTCGCGCTCTTCGCGGGCGAGGCCGGAAAAATGGATGCGGAGCACGTGTTCGCGCTTCATCAGCGAGCGTGTGATGGAGGCAACGGACAAGCGTGTGGCAACTTGGGCGTCTGTTATGCAAATGGGACGGGGGTCGCCGCGGACGTCAAGGTTGCGGCGACGCTCTACGCCAAAGGTTGCAGCCTCGACAATCCACACTCATGCGCGAACCTCGCGCGCGCGCTGCTCGCAGGCACTGGCGTCGACGCCAACGCCACGCGCGCCACGCAAGCGTTCGAGCGCGCGTGCGATGGTGGAGAGATGGCCTCGTGCAATGACGCTGCGGTGGCGTACATCAATGGAAACGGCGTGCCGCAGGACCGCCCGCACGCGACCGCGTTGCTCGAGAAGGCCTGCACAAAGAACTTCGCGCAAGCGTGCAACAACCTCGCAGTGGGTCTGCGTTTGGGGTCGTTCGTCGCTCGCGACTCGGCGCGCGCAGCTGTCTTGTTTCGTCGCGCGTGCGACGGCAAATTCCTCGCCGCGTGCAACGATCTTGGGACCATGTACATGATCGGCACGGAAATCCCGCCCGATTTGCATCTGGCACAAGAGGTCCTCACGAGCGCGTGCGACGCGGGAGATCTCAACTCGTGCAACACGCTCGCGGCGTTGCTCTACCAGGAGACCAATCCCAACCGCGATCCCACCAAGGCCGCCGCGCTCTTCGAAAAAGGATGTTCTTCGGGTCGACAAGACGCATGCAGCAATCTCGCGGTTGCTTACGAAGAAGGCTTGGGTGTCAAAAAAGACCTCAAGCGATCGCAGGACCTGTTCAAGAAGGCGTGCGCTGCTGGGAACACGATCGCGTGCACCCATTTGCCTAAGCCTAACCCTAAGAAGAAGTAGTCAAGCTTTCTTCTGGTCGCGCAGTGAGCGCGGCTGCGATCCGTCTTCGTCGACAAAGCCGTATTCGCGAGCGAGCTCGGCCACCACGAGCGCCTGTCCGGATCGCTCGAGGCGCTTTGGATCGGCCGCGATCGCGGCGACCGCGCGACCGCTGAAGACAGGCGACTCACTATGCGTGAGATCGAACCCCAAGCGCTCGGGTTCGAGCAGGAGCCTCTCGGTCTTCACGATGCCAGGCCACAGCGAGACGACACACACACCATGAGG